>JBEKVA010000122.1:0-10689 GCA_049514475.1 Spirochaetia bacterium | reverse complement strand
GCGCCCGCTCGGCGGAGTACGCGTCGGCCACCAGCGCCGCAAAAGCGCCGGGCACCTTGTTGGCGGCGATGCTCATGCCGATGCCGGTGCCGCAGATAAGGATGCCCCGATCGTGCGTGCCGGCGGCCACCGCTTCGGCAACGCGGATGGCCACGTTGGCGTACACGGTGTCATCGCTGCCGTAATCTTCACTCTCGTAGCCGAGCTCTTTCAGGTATTTCTTCAGCAATTCCTTCAGGGAAGCAGCGTTGGGGTCACAGCCGATGGCGATGGTTTTCATAGGAAGCTCCCGACGTACTGGATCATTTCCTTGGTGGCGCCGACGAACTCCGTCTCGTTTTCCAGAAGCGAGGGGATCTCGTTGAACTGCTCGACGGCGTAGCCGTTCTCTTCGGTGGACTGGCGGAAGTAGGGCACCTGGTTCAGCTTCTCGATGAGCTGCGGGGAAACCGTGTCGCACCAGTGAGCCTTCAGCTCCCGGTCGCGGTAGTAGGAGAGGATGTGCCCGAAGACCGTCGGGGGGATGGTGTAGACCAGGTCACCGCCCATGAACATGTCCACGTGCGGGTAGAACCACTGCTGGCCGTTCCTGTGCAGGCGTGCCGAGCAGACGAGCATCTTGATGGGCAGCTTGCGCTCGTGGAACATCCGCGTGCAGTTCTTCACCACCAGCTCGGAGGCGGCGCGCAACTCCAGAGGGTTGATGTTGAGGTTTTCCTTGTCGATGACGCCGCGGAAGGCGGCGGAGTCTTCCAGGCGCCCCATCATGTGGGTGCACACCGCCCGCCAGCCGAGGCGGGGGGTCTTGGACTCCTTGAGGTGGATCTTCCGCCCCTCGTCCACCGAACGGGCAACCGCCATGATCTGCGAGACGTTGAACACGCAGGTGGCGTTGGTGGCGATGCCCTTGGAGGCAAGGTACTTGAATACCGGGATGCCCTGGGTGGAGCCGGGGATTTTCACCATCACGTTGGGGGAAAGGGAGGCCAGCTCCTCGGCCATTTCCTTCATGGCCGACTCGTTGCGGAGCTGCTGGGGGTCGACCTGGCCCGAGATGTGGCCGAGCTTTCCGCCCGATGCCTCGAAGAGGGGCAGCAGCTTCTCGGCGCCGCGCTTGACCACCTCGGAGTACACCGCGAGGTACATCCCGTACTTTGAGCTGCCCTTGTAGGCCTTGCGCTTTTCCGCGATGATCTTCGCCCATTCATCCTTTCTGGTCTTCAGGACAGCCCAGGAGAGGGGGGGGTTGGTGGTGCAGCCCTTGAAGATCCACCCGTTGACGGGAGAATCGAAGAACAGGCTGTCCAGCTCTTTCTTGTACCATTCCTTTTCCGCTTCCGGGCGGCCCTTGAGGAAATCGTCCTTGAAGTTGGGCCACACCAGCGGGGATGAATCCCACCAGATCTCCGTTTCGGGGTTCATAGCGGAGATGGTTTTCCAGGGGTTGGTGAACGCGGGGCTCATGAAACTCCTCCTTATTCTTGACGCACTAAGTTATGTCCCGCGGTCCGCTTTTTGTCAAGCCCTTCTCACGGCCCTTATTTTGTCGATGAAAAAGTGTTGACACCTTAGTGCGTTAGTGTTTAACTGCGGTCTGTTCATTCATCAGGGAGGAGGGAAAATGAAGCCCGAAGAGTTGAAGTACACGAAGGATCACGCTTGGGTGGCGGTGGAGAAGGACGTCGCTCAGATGGGCATCACGGATTTCGCCCAGAAGGAGCTCGGTGATGTCGTTTTCATCGACCTGCCCGAGATTGGCAGGAAGTGCGTAGCGGGCCAGGCCATCGGGAGCATCGAATCTGTGAAGACACAGAACGACCTGCTCGCTCCCCTGACGGGTGAGGTGGTCGAGGTGAACCCGCTCCTGAAGGAAAAGCCTGACACGGTCAACGGGGATCCGTACGGCAAGGGCTGGATGATGAAGATAAAGATGAGCGCCCCCGCCGAGCTTTCGAAGCTGATGAACCTCGACGCATACGAGAAGCATACAAAGGGACAGTAAAGGACGCACCTGGACCCCGTGGAGCGCCGGGTCGGCTCACGGCCGGCCCCCGCGTGCCCCGCGGGGCTTCTTTTTTTGACCCACCTCGCTGCACTTCGACATTTCCTCCCCCGCTTATGGTGTTCATGATTCGTTTCTGAAGCGCCTGACCGCGCGCGCTCGCTGCCTTTAAAAAATAGACAAAAAAAGTATTTGACAAACGGGGTTCCCTGGGCATAGGATGCGATGAACAAATGCACAAGCAAGGAGCAAATTATCAGAAACGCCATGGGGCATGTCCGGGCCACGCCTGCTCCGATAAGAGACGGCCGCGTGGATAAGAAGCTCCTGTACAAGATCTGCAGGATGTACTACATCGACAACCTCACCCAGCAGGTCATCGGTGATCGGCTCGGTGTTTCCCGCATGAAGGTTGCCCGTTCCCTGGAGGAGGCCCGCCGGCAGGGGTTCGTGGAGATCACCCTGAAGTTCGGCTCCGTCGAGCTGGCCGAGCTGGAGGGAGAGATCGAAAACACCTTCGGCATCCGCGAATGCGCCATTGTCCCCACCTACGAAAATACCGAGCAGATGCTGAGCGAGATGGCGGCCGCGCTGTCCGGCATCCTCGAGCGCTGCCTTGCAGACAGGATGATCGTCGGCGTCTCCTGGGGGACCACCCTGGAAGGCATGGCAAAATACCTGAGTGTCAAGAAGAAGCACGAGGTGAAGATCATCCCCATCGTGGGGGCCGTCGGAGTGGAAGGCTCGGGGTCGTACACCAACTACGTCACCCGCAGTTTTGCAGAGAAGGTCGGCGGGATCAACTACACCATCAATGTGCCGGCCGTCGTGAACTCAAAGGTGGAAAAGGACGTGATGGAGAACGTCAGCAGCACCCACCAGATCATGGACCTTGCCCGCAAGGCCAAGGTGCTCCTGGTCGGGCTGAGTGACGCCACCATCGGCTCCTCCCTGGGGAAGTCGGGCAATTTCCGCCAGGAAGAGACCGATTACCTGCAGACCCTCGGGGTCATCGGGAACGTGAACCTGGTGTTCCTCAACGCCGCCGGCGAGCACGTCGACAACCGCGTCGAGGAGCGCATCGTACGCATCCTCGACCCCGGCAATATGAAGAAGGTCCCCGTGAAGATCGGCATCGCCTTCGGGAAATCGAAGGTCGAGGTCATCGCCTCCGCCCTGCGGGGAGGGTGGATCAATCATCTGGTCACTGACGAAGAAACCGCGAAGCAGGTGTTGCGAAAGGAGAAGGGCGCATGAAGAAGGATCTTCTGATTGGAATCGACCTCGGTTCATCCAACGTCAAGACGCTCCTGATCGACGACCAGGGCCGTACCCTCGGCCTCCAGACGGAGGAGTACCCGACCCTCTTCCCCCAGCCGGGGTGGATAGAATATGACCCCAACGACTGGTGGAACGCGGTGAAGAACACCTTGAAGAGGGTGATCGCCGACGCAAAGGTGGACGCGAAGCGGGTTGCCGGCGTCGGGGTCAGCGGGCTGGGATGTTGCGCGGTGCCCATGGACGAAAAGGGCGCCCTTCTCTACAACGCGCTGCCCTGGTCGGACCTGCGCGCCCAGAAGGAAGCCGATTTCCTCATGAAAAACTGCGGCGAGGAGATAAAGCGCGCCTGCGGTCTGACCCCCACGGCGCTGAACACCATCCCGCACCTGATCTGGCTGAAGAACGAGCGGCCTGACATCTACAGGAAGCTGTACAAGTTCACCGAGTCCTCGGGGTTCATCATCCAGAGGCTCACCGGTGAGTTCATCCTCGACCTGGCCTCCGCCTCCTTCGTCGAATACGGAATAAATCTAAAGACCCTCGATTACGACAAGGGGCTCATCAAAGCCATGCAGCTTGACTTCGAGAAGTTCCCGCGGCTGCTCCCCAACTGCAAGGCGGCTGGCGGGATTACCCGGCAGGCCTCCGCGGAGACGGGCCTGGAGGAGGGCACACCCGTGGCCTGCGGCGGCAACGACCTGCCCGCCGGCGCGGTGGGAAGCGGCGCCCTGCACCCGGGGCAGGCTTTCTACTACAGCGGCACTGGATCCAACGCCACCGTTCTCACGGACAAGCTGTTCACCACCTCTCCTGACATGCTGCACTGCCTGTGCACCCACGATCCGCGGGTGAAGATGATCGACGGCGTGCAGGGCTCGGTGGGCTACTCCCTGCGCTGGTTCCGCGACACCCTTGGCGGCGCGGAGCATGCCGCGGCGCAGACGCTGGGCAACGGGGTGAGCTCCTTCGACATGATGGACCTGGAGGCCGGCAGGACCTCCCCTGGTTCCGGCGGGCTTCTCTTCCTGCCGTTCCTCTTCGGGCATTTCAATCCTGTCCTCAATCCCCTTGCCACCGGCGTTTTCTTCGGGATCTCTCCCACCACGACGCGGGCAACCATGATCAGGGCGATCATCGAGGGGTGTGTCTTCAATGCGTACGAGAGCTACCGCCACATCGAGGACATGGGCATCGACTACAAGGAGATCATCTTTGTCGGCGGGCCGTCCAGCAGTCCCGTCTGGTGTCAGGCGCTGGCTGACACCACCAACCGCAAGGTGATCACGGTGAGCTCCTCCGAGCCGTCCACCTTCGGGGATGCCATCACCGCCGGTGTCGCCGCCGGGGTGTTCAGCGGGTTCGAGGACATCGTGGGCAGGACGGTGAAGCAGAAGAAGCAGTACATGCCCGATGACCGGCGCCATACGATGTACAGCGCGCTGTACGGGGTGTATCTGGGCGCCTACCAGGACGCGGGCCGCAGCTTCAACGCGCTGGCGGAAGCCCGCGTGCAGCATGGCATCTAGGGGCGAAAGGCATGAGCATGACATCCAGGGAAAGAGTCCTCCGCGCGTACAGCCACAAGGAGCCTGACCGGGTGCCCATCTGCATCGGCGGGGTGGCGCAGAAGCTCTCCAAGAAGGCCTACTACGCGGTGAAGAAGCACATCGGGATCAACGACGTCTACGAGAAAGAGTCCATCGTGGACGAGCTGGACAACGTGGTCTACTACCACCCGAAGTTCCTGGAACATTTCCGCGTCGATTTCCGCGAGGTGCACGTGCGGCGCTTTCCTCCCCGCAGGAGGTTCGATGACGGGAGCTGGGAGCACGAGCTGGGCATGCGCATGCAGTGCAGCAGCAACGGGGAGACGGTGAGCTTCGTTTCCACCCCGCTGCGCGAGGCAACCATCGACCAGATCGAGCGCTATCCCATGCCGGACCCCGCAGACCCGCGGCGATTCGCGGGGCTGAAGGAGGAGGCGCGGGAGCTGTGCGAGAACACCACCTATGCCATCGGCTGCTACAAGGCCACGCTCCTGGGCATCTTCGACTGCGCCTGGGTGCTGCGCGGGCTGGACCAGTTCCTCATGGATCTCACCCTGGAGCCGACGCTCGCCACCGCCATCCTCCAGAAGACATTCACCTTCAACTACGAGGTGTATTCACGAATGCTGGACGAGGTGGGGCCCTACGTGCACGTCGTCGAGTTCAACGACGATCTGGGCACGCAGGAGAACCTGATGATCGCCCCGGACACCTACCGCGAGTTCCTGAAGCCGCTGCACAGGCGCATGGTGGAGATGTTCCACGCCAAGGCGCCGCAGGCAAAGGTGCTGCTGCACTGCTGCGGCACCATCCACAAGATCATTCCCGACCTCATAGAAATCGGCATCGACATCATCAACCCCGTGCAGCCGCTGGCGGCGGGCATGGATACCTGGGGGCTGAAGAAGGAGTTCGGCAAGGACATCTGCTTCCAGGGGGGCATCGATATCCAGAGGGCCATGAAGGGGACCGCGGCGGACGTGGAAAAGGAAGTGCGGGAGAGGATCCGCTCGATGGCGCCGGGGGGCGGCTACGTGCTCTCCACGGCGAACAACATCGCCAGCGACATCCCGGTGGAAAATGTCGAGCTGCTGTACACACTGGCCGATCGGCTGGGTGTCTACCCGATCGACTGAGACCAGAGGGGGAAAGGAAACAGATGTATCGCCAGGAAAAGGAAGAGATACTCAGGACGGCGCGAAAGCTCATGTCCTACGGGATCGTGAAGCTGTCGGCGGGCAACCTCAGCATCCGCAAGGGGGACCACGTAATCGTGACCCCGTCGGGAATGGACTATGAAGGCCTGGACAGCAGTGACATGGTCGTGGTGGACATGAAGGGAAACGTCGTCGAGGGGGAGCGGATGCCCTCCCTGGACACGGTGGGGCTTCTGTACATCTACAACCACATCCCCCGCATCCAGGCCCTGATCCACACGCATCAGGTCTATGCCACGGCGGTCAGTCTCATCGCCGACAGCATCCCGGCCATGCTGACCCCGCAGGTGAACACCTTGAAAGGGGACGTGCCGGTGACGCGCTTCGCTCCTGCCGGAAAGGTGGAGACGGGAATGGTCACCGTGGAGTCCATCGGGGAGCGCAACGCGGTGATCCTCCGCCAGCACGGCGTCATGGCGGCGGGAAAGGACCTGAAGGAAGCCCTTTACGCTGTAGTCTATCTCGAGGAGGCGGCGCAGGCGTTCCTCGCCGTCAGGAGCATCGGCGCACCGGCCACGCTCAACGCCGAGCAGATCCGCGAAGCGATCAACATTTTCGTGGGGTACATCAAATGAGCACAATGGACAAATCGGGCTTGGGCAGGACCCTGAGCGGCTGGGCGCGGTTCAAGGAGCGTGGGGTCCTCGCGGTGCTGGTGGGGCTCTGCATCATCTTCTCCCTCGCCACCCCCAACTTTCTGCAGCTCACCAACATGATCAACATCATGCGCCAGATCTCCGAGATCTGCATCTCCGCCGTCGGCATGACCTTCGTCATTATTTGCGCGGAGATCGACCTCTCGGTCGGGTCGGTCTTCGGCCTCTCGGCCATCTTCGCGGCCCTCATATTGCGGAGCAATGTCGTTGCCGGCATGACGCCGCTCCTGGCGTTCGTCGCAGCCTTGGCGCTCGGCGGGGTGGTCGGGCTGTTCAACGGCGTGATTACGACGAAGCTCAGGGTGCCCGCCTTCATCGTGACCCTGAGCGTGCTGGCGATTGCCCGCGGCGCACTCTACGGCGTCTCCGGCGGATACTCCATCAGCATCTTCCCCAAGAGCGCGGATCCCTTCTTCTACATGGGCAACAGCATCGGCAACGTATTCCCGCGGCAGATCCTCCTCATGCTCGCGGTGGCCGTCATCGCGGGCATCGTGCTCTCCAAGAGCACCTTCGGCTTCCAGATCTACGCCACCGGCGGAAACAAAAAGGCGGCCGACCTGACGGGCATCAACACTGACCGGATCAAGATCGCCACGTTCGTCATCTGCGGTCTCATGGCCGCCTTCTCCGGCATCATCTCCCTCTCCTACCTGCAGTCGGTGCACCCCTCGGCGGGCTTAGGCCGGGAAATGGACGTCATCGCCGCCGTCATCCTGGGAGGTACGTACCTGTACGGCGGCCGTGGGACGATCCTGGGGACATTCATCGGCGCGGCTATCATCGGCGTGGTGAGAAACGGCATGGTGCTCATGTCGGTCCCTGCCTACTCGCAGGAGGCGCTCATCGGCGCGGTCATCCTTCTGGCGGTGGTCGCCGACATCTGGCTGCGGCGGGAAAAGGCGTAGAGTCATGGCGGACACCCTGATCGAGTTCCAGGGGATCTCCCGGAGCTTCCCGGGAGTCAAGGCCCTCTCCGGCGTCTCCTTTTCGATCGCACGGGGGGAAATCCACGCCCTTGTGGGGGAGAACGGCGCCGGCAAGTCCACGCTGATCAACATCTGCTGTGGTGTGCTGCGCCCGGACGCGGGGCGCATTCTCCTGAACGGCAGTCCCGTGCGCTTCGAGTCACCCAAGGACGCGGAGCGGCAGAAGATCGCCACCGTGTTCCAGGAAATCCCCATCTGCACGAACATGACGGTGGCGCAGAACATCTTCCTGGGACCCTCCCCGAAGACGCGCAACGGGTTCCTTGACGTCAGGTTCATGAACGCGGAGACGAAGAAGCTGCTGGAGATATTCGAGATCAAGCGGCAGCCGAACGAGACCATGGGGACCCTCAGCCTCGCTGAACAGTCCATGGTGCAGATCCTCAGGGCGCTGTACATGAAGCCCGACTTCCTCGTCCTCGACGAGCCGACCTCCTCCCTGTCCCTCGAGCAGAAGGACTTTCTCTTCCGCCACCTGCGGCAGGTCCGCAGGGAACAGGCCCTCACGGTGCTCTACGTTTCCCACCGCATGGAGGAGATCTTCGAGATCTCCGACCGCATCTCGGTGCTGAAGGACGGCGTGTACGTCAGCACCGTGGACACGAAATCAACGGACCACGAGAGCATCATCAGGATGATGGTCGGGCGGAACATCGACAAGCACGTCTACCAGAGAAGCACCACGCCGGGGGAGACGATCGTCGAGGTGAGCCACCTCAGCCGCGACAAGGTCCTGCAAGACATCAGCTTTTCCATGAGGAAGGGAGAAATCGTCGGCCTCGCGGGGCTGCAGGGGGCAGGCCGCACGGAGCTGGGCCGGGCAATCTTCGGCGCGGACCCCGTCAGCTCCGGCACCGTGACGGTGGCGGGAAGAAAGGTCGATGCGAAGAGCGTCCCCCATGCCATCGGGGCGGGCATCGCCATGATCTCAGAGAACAGGCGCGATGAGGGCATCGTTCCCATCATGTCGGTGAACGACAACCTGATCCTCGTCGCATTCCGCAAGGCGTCCCGGCTGGGGTTCCTGGTGGGCCGCAGGATCAGGCGGACGGTGGCGGATTACATCTCCCGCATGAGCATCAAGGTATCCAGCCCTTTGCAGAGGATCGACAGCCTGAGCGGCGGCAACCAGCAGAAAGTCATCATTTCCCGCTGGCTGGCCAACGATCCCACGCTCCTGATCTGCGACGAGCCGACACGCGGCATCGACGTGGGCTCCAAGGCGGAGATCCATGCAATGCTGGTGGACCTGGCGAAGAACGGCTTGACGGTGCTCCTGATCTCCTCCGAGATGCCGGAGCTGCTGAGCATCTGCGACAGGATCCTGGTCATGCACAACGGCAGGATCACCGGCGAGCTCTCCCACGAAGAGGCAACAGAGGAAAAGATCCTCGTCCTTGCTACGGCGTAGCGGGACGCATGGGCTGACAGGGACGAGATACCAGGAGGAAAGGAGGGGGGCGAAAGGAGGGCTTGGACTGATGAAAGGGTCTCAGGTTCATAAAACTTTGACAGGAGGATTGAGAGTATGAAGCTTTCCAGGAAAATCGCATTGTTGTCTCTCGCGGCGCTTCTCGCATTCGCTGTAGTGCTGACGACGGGCTGCTCCGGCAAAACCGCAGCGGGCAAGGCCGCCGCGGACGTCACCCAGGGCATGGATAAGAAGCTGAAAGTGGCAATGATCGTCCATGACACCACCAGCGCCTTCCAGGCGTTCTTCAAGGAAGGCGGCGAAGACGCGGCCAAGGCCCACAATATGGATTTCACGTTCATGGGAACCACCTCGATCGACATTCCCAAGCAGGTGTCCATGTTCGAGAACTGCATCCAGGGCGGCTACAACGCCATTGCGGTCACGATCTTCGACCAGAAGGCGTTCGCGAAGGGAATCGCCGAAGCGCAGGCAAAGGGCGTCGCGGTGCTCTCCTTCAACATCGACGGCGACTGGCACCAGCGCGCCACCCTCGGGTACTCCGGCTCCAACATGTACCAGCAGGGCCTGGACTTCGGGAAATACTTCTTCAAGGACGTCATGAAGGGCAAGGGCAAGTACATCCTGCTCCCCGCCATTGCCGACCTGGGCGTTCTGGTTGACCGCATGAACGGCATCAAGGAAGCGGCGAAGGCGTACCCCGACATCAAGTACATCACCACCGTCGAGATCGGCACCGACCTCACCAAGGCCTACGCGAACACGGAGAACGCCTACACGGCTCACCCGGATGTGACGGCCTTCATCGGCACCGACTTCTACTGCGAGGGCATGGCGCAGTTCATCTCCAAGAAAGGCCTGAACGGCAAGGTGTACGGCGGAGCCTTCGACGTCACCCCCGGCATGCTGAAGTTCCTCAAGGAGAACGCGCTGCAGGGGATCACGCAGCAGAACCCCTACCTGCAGGGCTACTACGCCGTTGAACAGGCGTGGGTCTACCTGGCGAAGGGCATCCATCCCGTGGAGCTGGACACCGGGGCAACCATAGTGACCCAGGAGAACATTGGTCCGTACCTGGCATACTACAAGATGGAATAGGCAGCTTCGGCCGCGCTGAGAGTAAGAAAAGCCGGGGGCCTACCGCGCGCGCGGCCCCCCGGTTTTTGATCCCGCATTTTTCCATGACTGCTGAGCGAGGTGAGGTATGAGTCTTCTTGGCCTTGACGTGAGCACGACCGGCTGCCGGAGCGTAATCTTCAACGAAGAAGGGGAAATTCTTGCCCAGGCCTACCGGGACTATCCCGAGATCTATCCCCGGCCGGGCTGGGTGGAAATGAACCCCGAGAAGATCTGGACGGCCATCAAGGAGGTGATCCGCGAATCCGCGTGCAAGGTGCCCGGTGACCCGGTGAAGGCCCTCTGCGCCTCGATCCTCGGCGTGGCGGTGACGCCGCTGGCCAAGGACGGGACCCCCCTTTACAACAGCCTCACGGCGGTGGACGGCCGCTGCGTGAAGCAGGCCGCCGAGCTGGAAGAAAAGCTGGGCAAGGAGGGGATCTTCCAGG
>JBEKVA010000121.1:0-10712 GCA_049514475.1 Spirochaetia bacterium | reverse complement strand
CAGCGCGAGGAGGGCAAACTTCCTCAGCAGCTTTCCCCCCAGGGCATCCCGGGAGGCGGCGCGCAGAAGCTCGTCGGGATCCCGTCCTCCGGCCGCCAGGTCGGCCCGGTGGTGCTCAATGTAGGCCTGTGCCACCTCGGCATCGAACTCCGGGTGGAACTGGACTCCCCAGGCAGCAGCGCCATAGCGGAATGCCTGGTTGGCGTCCCAGGGGTTGGAGGCGAGCCTGACCGCCCCTTGCGGCAGCTTCAGCACCGACTGCGCGTGGCTCTCGTAGACACGAACCCGCGTAGGCAATCCTCCGAGGAGCGCATCGTCTCGAGCCGTCCCCTCCAGAGCAACATCCACGGCGCCCAGTTCTTCGCCTTTGGGGTTGTTGCCAACGACGCCGCCGAGTGCGTGCGCCAGGAGCTGGTGCCCGTAGCAGATGCCCAGGACGGCGGGCCCGCGGCCTACCGCGTTCCGCAGCCATTCTGCCGCTCTCTCGCTCCACTCCAGGCGCTCGGTGACCATGGATTCGGAGCCCGTAATGATGATGCCTTTTTGCTCTGAGGCGTCGGGCAGCGGATCTCCCCGGGGGACATCCACTACACGCACCTCCTCACGGGCCACGCCGAGGCCTGCCACGATCCAGTCCTCGAAATCTCCCTTGCGCGCCTTCAGCGCGGGCAGCGTATCACCCAGCTTCAGCACGAGAATCCGAGCCGCGCTTCCCCGGGCGCTCCCCTGCGCGCTTCCCCGGGCGCCCTCGCCGCCGCCTGTCATGTCCCGCTGTATTTCTTCGGGTCTGAATCGAATGTCTTTGCGCATCCCTGGGCGCAGAAGAAGTAGTCCTTCCCGTTGAACGTCCGTTTTGCGGCGGCCGTTGCCGGGTCTATCATCATCCCGCACACGGGGTCTTTTACCTTCTCAGCCGTTGCTGCCATGGCTTGCTCCTACTTGTCGAGGTACGTCTCCAGTATCATCGAGATCTCGTCTATCTTCTCGGCGCCCTTGTTTGTCCTTATGGCGTCCTTCACGCAAGTGTCCATGTGCTGTCTCAATATCACCAGATTCGCCTTCTTCAGCAATGCAATTGTGGCAAGCACCTGCTTGGAAACATCGATGCAGTAGCGATCTTCCTCCACCATGCGCAGCACACCGTCGATCTGCCCCTTGGCGGTCTTCAGGAGCGCAAGCGCTTTGTGACTTTCATGACTTCCATGGTCCATTGTCGTGTCCTCCCTGCCGACAAGGATGGCCGTGACGGGGTCCTCCCCGCGGCACGGCCGTTCTCCGGCTTTCCCGCCGGCGCTTTTCATGACAAATTGTACGGCTTGACGAACTTGTCCACGTCCACGGTCTTTCCTTTGCTGTCCTTCACGGGGATCTTGGTGAATATCCAGCCCTTGATCTTCCCCGGGTCGACCCCCGCGGCCTTCAGCGGCTCAGGGTTGAGCACGAAGACCATGTCTTTATCGTTTTTCGCCATGTCCTTGGCCCATTCGAACATGTTCCCGTCCCCCAGCGCAATCCCATAGTGATCGAGGGCTGCGTGATATCCGATGATCGGCCGATGGGTCCTCACGATCTCCTGAAAACATCCAGAGATGTCGGTGTGCCCTTGTATGAGAATGCCTCTTTGCCGGCCTCGAAGCTCAGGCTCAGCGTCTTGGAGACGGCTTCGTAGGAATAGCGGTCCGACGCCAGCTTCGCGGGATCCAGGCCCGCCTCGAGAAACGGCGTGGCATCGAATGCCATGCGGAAGCTCGGCCCCTGTGCTGAGAAATCAGAGCTCCACTGGAAAATCTCGCCGCCAGGTGATGCCAGTGACCAGCGGCCGGAGGCCGCGTCGCATGTCACGCTTCCCGCTTCCTTCTCCATGAGTGCCCCGAACGTGGTGATCGCCTTGCTCCCTACCACGTCCAGGCGCGAGCATCCCGCGAGGGTGAGCGCGACCGCGGCAATCGCGCCGATGAGACCTGTCTTCATGCAATCCTCCGACCAGTATTATTGCCCGCCCGGCGACCGCCGGAGAATCGGCGCAGCCGCAGTGCGTTGCTCACGACGGACACCGAGCTCAGGGACATTGCCGCCGCCGCGAAGATCGGGTTCAGCAGCGGGCCGCCGAAAAGGTGAAGGACCCCCGCCGCAATGGGGATGCCCAGCACGTTGTAGCAGAAGGCCCAGAAGAGGTTCTGCCTGATGGTTCGGATGGTGGCCTTGCTGAGACGGATGGCGCCCGCGACGTCTCCTAGGTCGCTCTTCATCAGCACGATGTCCGCCGATTCGATGGCCACGTCGGTGCCTGACCCGATGGCTATGCCGATATCCGCCTGGGCGAGCGCCGCCGCGTCGTTGATGCCGTCCCCGACCATCGCCACCGTGCGGCCTTCGGCCTGGAGCTTCTTCACCGCGTCCGCTTTCTGATGCGGCAGCACCTCCGCCAGGACGCGGTCGACACCCACCTGGGCGGCAATTGCTTTCGCGGTCCTCTCGTTGTCGCCGGTGATCATCACCACTTCCAGGCCCATGTCCCGCATTTCCTTGATTGCCCGGGCGCTGGATTCCTTGGGCACGTCGGCCACGGCGATCATGCCCGCCGTGGAGCGATCCACCGCCACGAACATCGGGGTCTTCCCCGCCGCTGCCATCCTGCCGGATGTCTCCAGAAGCGCTCCCAGCTCGACTGCCCGTTCCGTCATGAACTTCTCGTTGCCCAGGAGAACGGTCTTTCCCTCTATGCGCGCCTCGATGCCCCTGCCGGGCACGGCCTGGAAGCGATCCATGGGCAGCAGGGCGAGCTTTCGCAGCTCCGCGCTCGCCACGATGGCATCTCCCAGGGGGTGCTCGGAGCCCTTCTCCGCGGAGGCGGCGAGCTGGAGCAGCGAATCCTCCTTCATGCCGTTGGACAGCACGATATCCGTGACAACCGGCGCCCCTTCGGTGATCGTGCCCGTCTTGTCCAGGATCACCGTCTGGATCTTGTGCGTCGCCTCGAGCGCGGCGCCGCCCTTGATGAGGATGCCGCTCTCCGCCCCCTTGCCGGTCCCGACCATGATCGCGGTGGGAGTGGCAAGACCCAGGGCGCACGGGCAGGCAATCACCAGCACCGAGGTGAAGATGGTCATGCTGAAGGCGACGCTCTGCCCGCTGATCAGCCACGCGGCCCCCGCGGCCAGGGCAATCAGCATGACGATGGGTACGAAGTAGCCCGACACAACGTCGGCCATGCGCGCGATGGGGGCCTTGCTCCCCTGCGCCTGCTCGACGAGCTTGATGATCTGCGCCAGCGCGGTGTCGCTGCCCACGCGGGTGGCGCGGAACGTGATGGTGCCGTTCTTGTTGATGCTCGCGCCGGTGACCTGGTCCCCCGCCTTCTTCTCCACGGGGATGCTCTCCCCGGTGAGCATGGACTCGTCCACCGAGGTGTACCCGTCCACCACCTCGCCGTCCACGGGCACCTTGCCGCCGGGTCGCACCCGCACGAGGTCTCCCACCTCGACCTCGGAGATCGGGATCTCCGACTCTTTCCCGTCGTGGACCACGATGGCGGTCTTGGGCGCCAGGCCCATGAGCTTCTTGATGGCCTGCGAGGTGCGGCCCTTGGACACGGTCTCCAGCGTCTTGCCCAGAAGGATCAGGGCAATGATGACGGCAGCGGTCTCGAAGTACAGGTTGCTGGCAGCGGCGAAATCTCCGGTGGCGATCCTCCACGTCGAATAGAGGCTGTAGAGGACCGCGGCCGCGGTGCCAATGGCGATCAGGGAGTCCATGTTCGGCGCCCTGTGCCAGAGGGCCTTGCCGCCCACCACGTAGAAGCGGTTGCCGGCGGCAATCGCCGGAATGACCAGGAGTATCTGCGCCAGGGCGAATACCAGCGGGTACTGCATGGGGTCAAGGAACGCGGGAATCGGGAACTTCAGTGCAGGGACCATGTGCCCCATGGCAAGATACAGCAGGGGCAGGGCCGAGGCCACCGCCACGATGAACTTCGTCCACATGACCCTGATCTCGCGCTCCTTGCGCTGCGCGTCTTGGTCGACGGTCTCGGCGGCATCGATTTCACGGGGCGTGTAGCCGGCATCGCTGATGGTCTTCTTGATGGCCGACAGCCTGACTTTCTCAGGAAGGTAGAAGACATCGGCCTTCTCCGTTGCCAGGTTGACGGACACCTTCTCCACGCCGTCGAGCTTTCCGACGACCTTTTCGATGCGCGCGGAGCAGGACGCGCAGGTCATGCCCCCGATGGGGATGGTCACGTGCTTGCTCGTGTCCTGCTTCCTCAAGCCATAACCGGCCGCTTCCACGGCCTTCTGGACCGCACCCACGGGGAGCACCGTCTCATCGTATTGCAGGTGAAGCTTCTCGGTGGCCAGGTTCACCGTGGCCACCTGGACCCCCGCGAGCTTTCCGACAACCTTCTCCACCCGCGCCGAGCACGATGCGCAGGTCATCCCGGTGACTGTCAGTTCCTCGGTTTTCATGATGCTCCTCACCATACCCCACCCCTGGTGGGGAGGGGGTACAGATTGAATATACTACAGTGGCGGGCGCGGATCAACTCGTGCCCGCCATTCCCCCTGGTCCGCCCTTCGGTCGTTTTGCATAGTAGCGGGCGGTTGTGAAGGATTTATGAACCCTTAAGCCGGGTCCTGTTCCTCGGGCGTGAACTTGTTGCTGCGGATGAGATCCAGCAGGACGCGGACGCCGCTGGCGTAGCGGGCCGGAGTCTCCACGTAGCCCCAGCCCTGCTGGAACTGCCACAGCCGGCCATAGGCCCGATCCTGGTAGGAGCGCACCATGTGCGGGACCCCGTCTTGCACCAGCATCAGGTCCAGCAGCGAGGCTTCAACCTGGTTATCGAGTGACAGTCGCGCCCTCTCCTCGTCCATGTGCTCGACCCAGGATAGAAAGTACATCGGAAGCCCGGAGGGGTCCACAAGCGGCAGGCCATCAACCGCGGCGTGAACAAGGCGGCCATTCTGGACAAACGACACCACCGCGAGCGGCTTGGGCTCCAACGTGTGTTGGGACGCGGCAACATCGGTCTCCACGGTGTGTGCCGCAACGGGTGGCGGTGTGTCGATATCCCCGTAGAAAAGCCCCGGACCTGATGGAGGGACCCCCGGCCAGCCGGGCCTTTTCCCCCGCTGCCTTGACATTCCCCCGCCCCGCCTTCACTGTTGCCACTCGATGGGCAAATCCCCGCTCGCTTCCGCCGCCTCCCTCATCCGCGCCGCCGGCTATCTCACGGCGTTCACCGGCGCGGGCATCTCTGTCGAAAGCGGCATCCCGCCTTTTCGCGGCCCCGGCGGACTGTGGGGAAAATACGATCCGCGCACATTGGAGCTCGACTATTTTCTCTCTCACCCTGAAAAAGCCTGGCCCGTCATCAGGGAGATCTTCTACGACAACTTCGGCCGCGCACGGCCCAACAGGGCGCACGAGGTGCTGGCGGCCTGGGAAACTCGCGGCCTGCTGCGCACGCTGGTCACCCAGAACATCGACAACTTGCACTTCACGGCAGGCAGCAGGAACATCGTCGAATTCCACGGCAATTCCCGCCAGCTCCTGTGCCTGGGGTGCGGCCAGCGGGTGGAGGCCTCCCCCTCGCTTCTTGCGCACCTTCCCCCGCTCTGCCGCTGCGGCGGCATGTACAAGCCGGACTTCATATTCTTCGGCGAGGGCATTCCCCCCCAGGCCCACGCGCGCTCGCAGGAGGCAGCCAGCCGCACCGATGTGATGCTCGTGGTGGGCTCTACGGGTGAGGTCTTCCCTGCCGCCCTGGTGCCGCGGTGGGCAGCGGATGCGGGGGCGAAGATCATCGAAGTCAATCCCGAGCCATCGGCTTTCACCGAAACGCTTGCGGACATATGCATCCCGCTGAAGGCCGGAGAAGCCTTTGGCCTTCTCGAGGAGGAGCTGCGCTCATGAAAACCCACGACCTGCGAAGCGATACGGTCACACGGCCGGGTACGGCGATGAGAAAGGCAATGGCCGATGCCGAGGTGGGGGATGACGTCTATGCCGAGGACCCCACGGTCAACAAGCTGCAGGAGACCGCCGCGGAGATGACCGGCAAGGAAGCCGCCATCTTCCTCTCCTCCGGCTCCATGGGAAACCTGATTCCCATCTACCTGAACTGCGGCAAGGGCAACGAGCTTCTCATCGAGGCGCGCGGTCACAGCGTGCAGCACGAGCTGGCGGGTGTCACCGCCATCGCGGGCAGCCTGCCCATCATGATCACCGCTCCCCAGGGACTGCTGCGCCCGTCGCTGCTGGAGCCCTGGATACAGCCCGACATCTACTACTGCGCCCACACCCGCATGATCGTGATGGAGAACACGCACAACTCCGCGGGCGGCACCTTCTATCCGCTCGCCCTGTTGAAGGAGATCAGCGCATTCGCACGCGCACGAAAGCTCGCACTGCACATCGACGGCGCGCGGCTTTTCAACGCCGTGGCCGCTTCCGGGGTGTCCGCACCTGACATCTGCGCGGAGACCGACACGGTGACATTCTGCCTTTCCAAGGGGCTGGGGGCCCCCGTGGGCGCCATGCTGTGCGGGCCGAAAGATTTCATCGCGGAGGCGCGCAGGGTGCGAAAGATGCTGGGCGGAGGGATGCGGCAGGCGGGCATCATTGCTGCCGCGGGCCTTTACGCGCTGAAGCACAACGTTCAGCGGCTCATCGAGGACCACGAGAACGCGAAGCTGATTGCCCGCGCGCTGGCAGGCACCAGGTGGGCGCAGATCGACCCCGCGGAAGTGGTGACGAACATCATCTATTTCAGGACCCCCGACAGGGCGCCTGCTGCCGTCGTGGAGGCGCTTGGGCGCCAGGGCATCCTCTCGGATACGTCCGGCGCAGACCGGGTGCGCTTCGTTACCCACATCGACATTTCCCGGGAGGACACACGGGAGATCGTGCGCATTCTCTCCGCGGCAAAGGTGTGACGCGGGCGGTCCGCACGCAGCACGATTTCCCTTCTCCGACACCGTAGAGATAACCGGGTTCGGGCATGAATGAGCCGGGATCGAGTGAGACGCATGAAACAGCCGCAAACGCGGCACAACCGATCGCGAGCAGGCGCAGACAGCAATAAGCCCTTCGTCTTTTATGACGCATGATTCGCCACTCCATTCACGTGAGGTTGAATCCTGCCCCGCAATTAGAGTGCCAGAAAGGTTCCTTTGAATGGATTGGTGTTTGTAAAAGCAGGCATCTGACAGGGGATCGGCACCGGCTACTGGAGTTTGTGGGGTTATTTTTTTCTGCCGCTATCTTTCCGTCGCTGTCCACGAGGCAGTGCGCCCGCCCCTGTGATGGCCATAAGCAGAGATTTGATTACAATTTGGTAAGATGAACTTACAAATGAGTTACCGTGTGGCGCTTACGAAGCCGCTGCCCCAGTCGAGGGCACTGCGCCTTTACAGCCAGTGAGGGAACAGCGGGACCAGCGCATACAGGCATGCGGTGAGTACGCAGCCCAGGAGGATTCCGGCGCAGACGTCGAACACGTAGTGGATGCCGATGGCAATGCGGGAGAGCACCATGAACGGACTCCAGATTGCAACGGCGATGAAGACGGCGGGCGGGCCGAGCTGGCCGGCGAGCAGGCAGAGCATTGCGGCGCGTGCCGCGTGACCCGAGGGAAAGGAGAAGGGGTCCGCCTTACGGTAGATCCTGCCGGCGTCCCCGGGGGGCCGCCGCCTGCGGATGAGCGTCTTGACGATGATGACCACGATCTCGGCGAGCACGAGGCCGGCGAACGTCATCACCGCCCTGCTCTTCCATTCCGCCCCGCCGAGCAGCCAGGCCAGCGCGGCCAGGGCGACCCAGACGAAGCTGTCCCCCGAGTGCGCGAGCCCCAGACCGATGAAGCGCGAGAAGCGGCTCTCCGCCGGCAGGGTGAGCGGCCGCGTGAGGGCCTGGTCGATCGACTGGAGTCTCGCCCACAGGCCATCCCCGCGTTCCATTCCGCTGTGTGTAGCCGATTTGCTTGACTTTGGCTACCCCTCCCAGTAGCATTACTCATCGTCGTGTCCGTAACACCTCACGACCAGCCCCCCACCCTCTTCCCGAAATCCGAAACTCTCACCATTGAGGGGACTCTCCAGCGCGTACGCTTCGCGAGCGACGACGATTCGTGGAGCGTGGTCGTACTTTCACTTTCCGACTCGGGACGGGAGATCGCGGCGGTAGGCAACCTCGGCGGCGTGCAGGCCGGTGAAACGCTGCGCCTGACGGGGCAGTGGATCACCCATCGGAAGTTCGGCGAGCAGTTCCAGGTCTCCTCCTTCACCGCCGTCACCCCCGCCACCCTGGCCGGCATCGAGCGCTATCTCGGCTCGGGCCTCGTGCCCGGCGTTGGGAAGGAGATCGCCTCCCGGCTGGTGAAGAAGTTCGGCGCGGACACCCTGCACGTCATCGACGAGCAGCCGCGGCGGCTGCGTGAGGTCGACGGCATTGGCCCGGTGCGCGCGGGGCAGATCCAGGCGGCGTGGCGCACGCAGAGGGAGATCAGGGAGGTGATGATCTTCCTCCAGTCATGCGGCATCTCCACGATCCTCGCCTCCCGCATCTACGGCCTGTACGGCGGGAAGGCGGCGGCCAGCATCCGCGCCGACCCCTGGCGTCTTGCCGCCGAGGTGCCAGGGATCGGGTTCGCGAGCGCGGATGCAATTGCCAAGAACCTTGGCGTCGCACCGGACTCTCCCCATCGGACGGAGGCAGGGCTCCTGTTCGCCCTCCAGCAGAAGGTGGAAGAGGGAAACACGTGGGCACCTCGCGGAGAGCTGGTGGACGCTGCTGCGCGGCTGCTGGGCCAGGAGCCCGCGGCATGCGAAGCCGCGGTCGAATCGCTGGAAGCCAGAGGCGCGATCGTCGCGGCGCGGGAGCCTCCCGAGCAGACCCTTGTTGCCCTCCCCTCCCTTGCAGGCAGAGAGACGGATGCGGCGCGGCGTATCGCGCGCCTGGCCGGGGAAAAAGCCGCCGCTCCCGCCGCGGCCGAGGCGGACATCCCATTAAAGGATGCGCGTGGCATCACTCTTTCTGAGCAGCAGCGCGCGGCGGTGGGCGCTGCGCTGCGCAGCAGGATCCTCGTGATCACCGGCGGACCGGGGACCGGCAAGACCACCCTCATAACGGCCATCGTGGATGCGCTCACCCGCCGCGGTGAGCGCGTCGTGCTGTGCGCGCCGACAGGGCGAGCTGCGAAGCGCATGCAGGAGTCGGTCGGCAGGGAGGCGCTGACCATTCACCGGCTGCTGGAGTGGAGTACCCAGAAGGGCGGCTTCCTGCGCGACGAGCATTCTCCCCTCTCCTGCGACACCGTTATCGTGGACGAGATGTCCATGGTCGACATCACCCTTTTCTCCCGCCTGCTGGAGGCCCTGCCGCTCGGCGCGCGGCTGCTCCTGGTGGGAGACGCCGACCAGCTGCCCTCCGTGGGGCCGGGCAACGTCCTTGCCGACCTGGTCGGCTGCGGCAGGTTCCCCGTGGTGCGGCTGACGGAGATCTTCCGCCAGGCGGATGAGAGCTCCATTGTGGTCAACGCGCACCGTATCAACGCCGGCGCCATGCCCCTATCAGCCCCGGGAGGCGAAGGGGATTTCTTCTTCATCGAGAAGGAGGAGCCCGAGGCCATCCTCGCCGTGATCAGGGAGATGGTGGGGACCCGGATCCCCCATCGCTTTTCCCTTGACCCGCGGCGCGACATCCAGGTGCTCACGCCCATGCACAAGGGCCCTGTGGGGGTGATGAACCTCAACCGCGAGCTGCAGGACCTGCTGAACCCGCGGGGGCCCGGTCTCACTCGCGGGGCCGTGCAGTACCGCCAGTCTGACCGCGTCATGCAGATGCGCAACAACTACGACCTGGGTGTCTACAACGGGGACATAGGATGGATCGAGGAGGTCGACCAGGAGCAGAGGACGGCGAGCGTCCGCTTCGATGAAAGGGTCGTGCGCTACGGGTGGGCTGACCTGGACCAGCTGGGCCTCTCCTATGCCTGCTCGATCCACAAGTCGCAGGGCAGCGAGTTTCCCGCCGTCATCACGGTGCTGCACGCCCAGCATTTCCTGCTCCTGAAACGCACCCTCCTGTACACGGCGGTCACCCGCGCGCGGCGCCTGGCCGTCCTGGTCGGCAGCAGGAGAGCGCTGGCAATGGCGGTGAAGAACGTGGGGACCAGCGCCCGAACCACGCGCCTGTCGTCCCTCATCCGCGCCGCCTGCGAAAAGGAGACGGCATCATGAGCCGCGCGCCGCTTCTGCTCGCCGCCGTTCTGGCTGCCAGCCTCGGCACGCTGGGAGGATGCGCCACCGCGCCGCGCGGAGCGCGGTCCGCCGCACCGACCGCCGTCCACGGCCACGTCCCGCATGTGGCGCCGCTCACGGTGGAAGGCACAGCCTTCCCCGCCTTCATCGTGCTGGACCGCCATGGCGTGCCGCGCGCCAGCGCCCGTTCCATGGACGATCTTGCCTTTGCCATGGGCTACATGCACGGGCGGGACCGCCGCTTCCAGATGGAGCTCCTTCGCATGAATGCGCTGGGAAGACTGCGTGAGTTCCTCGGGGCCCGGGTCCCGCGCGCCGTCATGCGCCTTGAGCTGTTCAGCAGGATGCTCGGGATCGCGGAGGCCGCCGTCTCCGACATGGATCGTCTTTCCACCGCTGACCGGGCTTTCCTGGAGGCATACGCGCGCGGGGTCAACGCGGCAACGACAC
>JBEKVA010000120.1:0-10829 GCA_049514475.1 Spirochaetia bacterium | reverse complement strand
TTCTGCACGTTCGTCTCGATGCCCTGCTTCAGCACCGACAGGCCGTACACTCGTGCCGCCTCTTCGCTTGCAATTGCTGCGTTCTCTTTCGATCCCAGCTCGGAAACGTGGCGCACCGAGCCTGCCGTGTCGTTGTAGGCAATACGCTCCCAGCCCGGGTGCGCGTCGAGAAACCGCCCGCACTGCGCGAGCCCCTGGGGATGGGAGAAGACCCGGCGGATGTCCTCCATGCGCGCATCGGCGCGCGCAATCAGGCTGTGCTCGATCCTGATCTTCTGCTCTCCCACGATGCGGATGTCGGGATACTGCAGCAGCAGGTCGTAATTCTCGTGGATGGAACCGGTGAGCGAGTTCTCCATGGGCACCATTCCGAAGCGGGCCTTCCCGGTCAGAACCGCCTCGAAGACGGAGGCGAACTCCGGCAGCGGCAGCGCCTGCACCTCGCGGGAGAACCAGTGCATGATGGCATGCTCGCTGTAGGCGCCGCGCTCCCCCTGGAACGCCACGGCGGGCTTCTGCGAAGAGTCGGCGATCACGACGACGGGCCGCGGGGCGTGCGCGGACTCCGCGTCGGGCAACCGGGCCAGCTCCTTGCCCAGGACAGGGGCGAGTGCCTCGATGTCGCGCATCAGCTTCTCGAACTGGTCGGGATACAGGGACTGCGGACCGTCGGACAGCGCGCGGTCGGGGTCGGTGTGCACCTCCACCGTGATGCCGTCGGCCCCCGCGGCCACCGCCGCCAGCGCCATCGGGCTCACCTTGGCGCGCAGGCCGGTGCCGTGACTGGGGTCCACGATCATGGGCAGGTGGCTGAGCTTCTTCACCACGGGGATGGCGGAGAGATCCAGCGTGTTGCGGGTGGAGGTCTCGAAGGTGCGGATACCCCGCTCGCAGAGGATCACGTTGTCGGTGCCGGCGGCCAGCAGGTATTCCGCCGACATGAGGAGGTCTTGGATGGTGGCCGCCAGGCCGCGCTTCAGGAGCACCGTCTTGCCCAGGCTGCCGACCTTTTTCAGAAGCTCGAAGTTCTGCATGTTCCGCGCGCCGATCTGCAGAACATCCACGTAGTCCCGCATGAGGTCCACGTGCTCCGGGGTGACGATCTCCGTCACCACCGGCATGCCCTGCGTCTCTCCCGCTTCCTTCAGGTACGCGAGGGCCTCTTCCCCCAGGCCCTGGAAGGCGTACGGGGAGGTGCGCGGCTTCCACGCGCCGCCGCGGAAGAGCACCGCCCCTGATTCGCGCACGCAGGCGGCCGTCTCCAGCACCTGCGCGCGCGACTCCACCGCGCAGGGCCCGGCAATGGCGATGATGCGCAGCCCGCCGATGCGCACCGGGTGGCCGCGGTTCTCGAGGGTGATGATCGTATCGTCCTTGCGGAACTCGCGGGAGGCCAGCTTGTACGGTGAGGTGATGGGGATGACGCGGGCCACCCCGGGCAGCAGCTCCACCTCGCGGAGGTCCATGCCCTTGGTGCCGACGGCGCCGAGGATCGTCTCCTCCTCCCCGACGATCTCGCGGATGGTATAGCCCCGGGAAACCAGCAGCTCGCGGATGCGGGCCTTGTCCTGGTCCCTGATGGTGCGCTCGAGGACGATGATCATGGCGTGTCCTTGTGGGGGGTCAACTCGACCGTGGCGCGGAGACGGTCACCATGTTCCTGCCCCGTTCCTTCGACTGGTACAGGGCGCGGTCGGCCTCGCGGATGATCTCCGTGGGGGCATAGGCGGATTCCGCCTCGAACTCGGTGACGCCCACCGAGATGGTGACGTGCAGGGCCGCCCCGCCGTCGGAGCTGGGGAACGGGTGGGTCTCCACCCTCTTGCGCAGCCTCTCCGCCACCACCGTCGCGCCCTTCACGTCCACGGCGGGCAGGATGACGGCAAACTCCTCTCCGCCGTAGCGGGCGGGGAAATCCACCTGGCGGATGGACTTGCACAGGAGCTTGGCGATGTCGCGGATGATGCGGTCCCCCTGGAGGTGGCCGTAAGTGTCGTTGAACTTCTTGAAGTGGTCGATGTCGAACATCACAAGGCTGAAGGTGGACTTGTACCGCCGTGCCCTCTCCAGCTCCTCGTCGAGGGTCTTCTCGAAGAAGTGGTGGGAGAAAAGGCCCGTCATCCTGTCAGTGGTGGCCTGGCGGAAGAGGCTCGCGTTCTCCAGGGCGATGGAGGCGAAGCGCACGATGCGCGTGATGTACTGGATGTCCTGCAGGCCGTAGGTCTGCCCGGCGCCGGTCTTGGGCAGCAGCAGGATCCCGATGGAGCCCTTGTCGGTGCGCAGAGGAACGATCACGTCGGTGGAAAGCTCGGCCAGCTTGTCCACCATCACCTTGTCGGGGAAATTGTCGCGGAAATAGGAGAAGGGGATCTGGCTGTACTCGTCCTTGTCGAGGAAAGCGAGCATGGGCAGGATGGACGGAAGGGTCGCCGATGACTCCTCCTTCTTCAGCCCGCGGTAGGTGATGACACTGACGGCACTTTCGTCGATGTCGCCGGGCATGGCCACCGTCACCGTTTCCGTCTGGAACTTCGAGACGAAACTCCACACGACGTTCTTGATGACGTTCTCTATCTCGAGCTGGGCAGTGATCTGGAAGGCGATCTCGAGGATCTCCTTCAGGTCCTGGTTTTCCCTGTCGAGTGGCACCTCATGAAGTTCATCGACAAGTCCGCTGCTCATTGTCCCGAGAGTATACAGCGGTGTTCGGTTCTTGCCAAGTTTAATTCACGGCGCCCGGATGCCAGCGAGGGCGCTGCCGGCAGCCGGGAGCCAACCGCGGGCCCCTTGGCTCCGCCCTGGCCAGCATGCTCCTGCCGCCTTACCCCCCCGCGTGGAACTCGGGGTCCATGGGGTAGAAGACCAGCCCGGAGACGGGCTTCGGGTAGAAATGGGTGGATTTGCGCGGCATCCTCTCGTCGTTGTCGGCAATGGCAATGACGTCGCGCAGGGCGGTCGGGTTGAGGATGAGCGCCACCTGGATCTCTCCCGCGTGCACCCGGGCCAGCGCCTCATCGACGTCCTTTGTGTAGGAGATGCTGGTGGAAAGGCTCAGCTGCTCCTCGGTGAGCCCGAGGATCTGCTCCAGTATCAGCGTGTTGAGGATGTTCACGTCAAGGAGCTTCCACACCGAGGAGTAGTCCAGTTGGACCAGCTCCTCGTAGGCCTCCTCGTCGCGCAGCGTGAGCAGGTAGTAGCCGTTGGTGTTGGTGATGTACGCGCCGAAGGTGTGCTCCCCGGGGTCGACATCGCGCAGGTCGCGCAGCCAGCGGCGGCGCACCTCCGCCTCATCGCCGTTCTTGAACACGTATTTCTTCACGTGGAAGTGCTCCAGGATGTCTGCCCCCAGCTTGAACAGGCTCTCCACCTGGATGCCGTGCAGCATGCGGTGCGTCGGCAGGACCGTGAGTCCCTCGTGCTCGGAGTTCACCAGGAACATCATGATGAACTCCCAGGGCGCGTCGGGGCCTGCGTCGGGGAAGCGCCTGCGCATGCGGTCGCGGATGGTGAGCATGGTCTGGTAGCGGTGATGGCCGTCGGCGATGTAGATCTTCTGCCGGGCCATGGTGCGCCGCATGATGTCGCACTTGCCGGGGTCCGTCAGGCGCCACAGCCGATGGCGCACGCCGATGCTCTTCTCCGTGTAGTCGACGATGGGGGTCTCTTTTTCCTGCTCGTCGAGGATGTTGTCGATGACGTAAGCCCGGTCCTGGTAGATGCTCCAGATGTACTCGAACTGGGTGTTGGTGGCCTCCGTGAGCCGGATCCTGTCCTCGAGAGGCCCCTTGAGCACCTTCTCGTGGGGAAGGATCCTGCGCTCCGTGTAATCACGCAGGCGCACGGCCCCCATGAAACCCTTCACCTTCTTGCGGCCTATGCCGGGAAGATCGAACTCCTGTTCGTACACCCAGAAGGAGCGTCGAACGGTGGAGCGCAGGATGCCCGCCGCGCGCCATTCACCAAGCAGGCCGCGGGCCCGCGCGTACCTGTTGCTCTCTTCCCCGTCCCCCGGCTCCTCCCTGCCCAGGATGAGACGGATCACATTCTGCGGGTGCTGGGCGTAGTAGGCGTCCTGTTGTGCGGGAGATATGACGTCGTACGGCTGCGAAAGGCACTCCCCGATGTCCTTGACGACGGCGGGGTCGTAGTGCAGCGCGCGAAAGGGACGCACGTCGTTGATGCTGTCCTGCATCCGGTACTCCTCTTGCGCGCACCATACGGCAGATGCCCCGCGCGGTCAAGCGACCGCCTCTTCTATCCGCCGGCAAGACCTGCCATCACGATATCCAGGCCGGAGCGGAACTCGTATTCAGGGTCAACGCTGGAAGAGAGTTTCCTCATCTCCCCCAGCCGGGGGAACCTCTGGGCCGGCAGGGGCAGGAGCTCGGAGGAAAAAGGGCCCGCCAGGTGCGATTGGGCAAGGCCAAAAACGAATCCCTTCAGCGTGTTGAACGCGACGAGAAGCTGTTTTCCCGAGCGCCCGCTCGAAGCAAGGGCCTGCAGCAGGGCTTCCACGGGCGCAAAGGCTTCCTCCTCCCGGCTCCTGCGGGTCAGCAGGAGCGGGATCACGTTCGGGTGCTTGCGCACGACGACCCACAGGGCTGTCACGATGGCCCTGACATCGTGCTGCCAGTCGCCGCGCAACCGCGGCTGGTGCATCTCGGCGATGACGGCATCTGCCACCAGGGCGTCAAGCTCGTCCCGGTCGCGCACGTAGTTGTAGATGGTCATGGGCCCGGTGCCAAGCTTTGCCGCAAGGCTGCGGACGGAAAACGCCCTCAGCCCCTCGGTGTCGATCAGCTCCAGGGAGGAGGACTGGAGCTGTTCGCGGGTAAAGCGCGGCTTTGACGACATCTTTTTCCCCCTTGACCATGTACAGTGTATATAGTAAATTCAATACGTACACTGTACGTATATTATATCTCGATTCAGACTGTAGTAGAGAGGTACGAATATGGCAACGATGCCCATGGATTTTTCCCACACGGCAAGCCCCGAGGCTGTCGATCGGGCCATGAAGTCCGTCTCATCGCGGGGTATCTCCGTCGAGCTGGTGAGCACGCGGCAGGAAGCGCTTGATCGGCTGAAAGGGCTGATCCCCGCGGGAGCTTCCTTATCGACGGGGGCATCGGTGACCCTGCGGGAGATCGGATTCGAAGATCTGCTGATTTCCAAAGCCCATCCGTGGCGGAACCTGAAGGATGAGATCCTCGACGAGAAGGACCCCGCGCGGCAGGCCCTCCTGCGGCGGCAGAGCACGCTTGCCGACTACTTTGTGGGCAGCGTCCATGCCATCGCCCAGACCGGCGAGCTGGTGATTGCAAGCGCCACGGGAAGCCAGATTTCTCCGTACGCATACGCGAGCAGGAACGTCATCTGGGTCGCGGGGACGCAGAAGATCACCCCGACGCTGGACGACGGTATACGGCGCGTCCGCGAGTACATCTTCCCCCACGAGGAGAAGCGAATGAGAGAGCTCACCGCGGGAAAGATGGGCACGCTGATGGGGAAGATTCTGATCTTCGAGAACGAGACTCCCATGCTCGGCAGGAAGATCGTCCTCATCCTCGTCAAGGAAACGGTGGGAGACTGACCGTCCCGGAGAAACGCGTACGGGACCCTCCCGGGCCCCGTCCATCCATTTTACGATGTCAGGAGGTGTCCAATGAGCGTGATGAACCAGATCAAGGACGGCATCCTTGCCGCCTGGCTCCCCAGGGCCCTGCGAACAATGGGCAGAGAGGACATGCTGAAGCTCATCAACCTGATCTGCAGGTTGAACCCGGGGTGGAAAAACAACGTCGCCTTCGCCACAGAGCTCATCGAAAAAAACCACCCGTTCTTCCAGTGGGTCCAGGCGATGCGCCGCGACCTGCATCCCCGCGCCTTCCAGCGCTTCGTCCAGAACGCCGTGCTGGACAACTTCGTGGCCGACCGTCACCAGGCCGACTACGAGGCCGAGCACGGCGTCCCGCCCCTGTCGAACATCGTCATCAGCGTGACCGAGCGCTGCAACCTGGCCTGCGAGGGCTGCTGGGCGGCGGAGTACGACAAGCGGGACGACCTTCCATACTCCCTCCTGGAAAGAGTGATTGCCGAGCTCGCCGAAATGCGGGCGAACTTCATCACGTTCACCGGTGGCGAGCCGTTCATGCGCCGCGACATCATCGACCTCATGGCCGCCCATCCCGAGGCGGTGTTCCAGATCTACACCAACGGCACCCTCGTCACAGAGCAGGTTGCCGACAGGCTGCAGGAGCTTGGCAACGCCATTCCCCTTCTGTCCATCAACGGCTTCGAGGAGGCCAACGACGCGATCAGGGGACAGGGCAATTTCCAGGCGGTGGTGCGCGCAATGGAGCTGCTGAAGGACCGCGGGGTGCTCTTTGGAGTCTCCCTCACCGCCACCTCGCGCAACCTGGGTGCGATGCTCGATCCCCTCTTCTACGATTTTCTCATCGAGAAGGGAGCCAAGATCGGCTGGGTTTTCCAGTACATGCCCGTCGGGCGCAACCCGACCCTGGACATGATGCTCTCGGGGGAGCAGAGGAAAGAGCTCGGCCAGTTCGTCTACAAGGTGCGCAACTCGCGTCCCTTCTTCATCGCCGATTTCTGGAACGACGGCGCCCTGATCGGCGGCTGCATGGCGGGCGGGCGACAGTACCTTCACATCACCAACAGGGCCGAGGTGGAGCCCTGCGTGTTCTGCCACTTCGCCATGGACTCGATCCGCGAGAAGTCGCTCCTGGAGGTGCTGCGCTCGCCGTTCTTTACCGACATACGCAGCCGTGCCCCCTATGACGGCAACCTCCTGCGACCCTGCATGATGGTGGACAGGCCCGAGGTGTTCCGCGCCCACGTGCAGAAGCATGCGCCGCGGCCAAGTCATCCCGGGGCGGAATCCCTGGTGGGCGCCCTGGCTGATGGCCTGGACAGGCGCGCCCGCGAGGTCCAGGCGGTCATGGACCCGGTCTGGCAGAACGGCGAGTTTGCGACCTTCTTCACCTTCGATCCGCGCTGGTACAACGCGCTCCCCGCGGGAAGCCGGGAGGCACTGTCCATCCGTTAGCGGACCATGGGCTGTCAGGCAGCATCCAATGCATCGACAAGGGGGAAGAACCATGAGGCTGTCCACCGTGCTGATGAAGAAAACAATCGAGGGGATGCTGGTGCGAAGCATGACGGGCAGGCTCACCGACTTTGAGAAGGTGCTCGCTCTGGCGCGAAGGATCGGCTACGCGGGGCTGCGCGGGCGTGGGGGCGCGTGCTGGAAGATCTGAAAAGCCGCTGGCACCGCAAAGGGAAGGCATGCACGGGCCTCTTCGGCTCCGGGCGCACAGGCCCTCTCGGGCGCTGACGCGCGAGTACTACTCGTCTGCCAGGCTGCCCTCCGGGGTCGTCTGAGCGTGCTTCGCGGCTTTCACCGGCAGGAGGTGCCGGGGCAGAAATGCCCTGCCGGCGATGAACGTCGGGATGACGGCGCTGGCGATGACGGTGGCCACAAGCAGGGAGTATTGCGCCTGGCTGACAATGCCGTGGCTGAAGCCGTACAGCGCCGAGATGGTGCCGAAGGTGAGGCCGGTGGACATCATGAGCGTGTAATACCATCTCTCCTGCTTCTGCTTCCTGAAGCGGCCGATCACCGGGTACAGCCCTAGAATCTTTGACACCACCTTTGCCAGGAAAAGCGCGAGAAACACAAGCGGCGCGGCGATCAGCGCGGGTACCGACACGAAGGAGCCGGCGCGCAGGAAGTAAAAGGGCGTGAGGAACCCCGTGGTGAGAGTCCGCAGCCGGCGCAGCCACTGGTGCTCCGCCGTGGCGAACTCGGCAAGAACGATCCCCACGACGTAGGCGGGAAGCACCGCCTCGCTTCCCGACCAGTAGGCCAGGGCGCCCAGGCCGAGAAGCACCGCGATGATCCACTTTGTCCTGATGGCTGCCGTGCGGTTGCCGTAGACGCGGGTGAGAAACCGCGTGATCGTCGGCAGGGCCGCGATAAGGGCCGCGCTCGCGCCGATGAACACGATGGTCTTCCACGTGAACGGAGAAAAGATGAGCCCCAGCATGATGACGGTGCCCAGGTCGTTGACGAAGCACGCCCCGAGAATGCCTTTGCCGAAGTCGGTCTTGTTCAGCCCTGTCTCCAGCATCACGGCGTAGACCACCGCCATGGAGGTGGTGGAAAGGGCGATGCCGCCGAGAAAGCTCGCGGGCACCGACCAGCCGAGAAGGAAGCGGGCAGCCGCCGTGCCGCCGGCGAATGGCGCGATGAAGCCCACCAGTCCGACGATCGACACCTCCTTGAGTTTTCCCTTGATGACAACGGGGTCAAGCTCCGCGCCCGCGAGAAACGTGAGCAGGACCGCGCCGAAGGAGGCGAGGAACTGCAGCCACGGTTGGGTGCTCCCGAGTGACCCTGCGCCGAAAAAGTGGTCGGCAACGGCTGCCGCGGCGACGCCAAGGCAGATCTCGACGAGGGCAATCGAGATGTCGAGGTGATAGGCGATGATCGCGGCAATGACGGCAAGAACAAGCCAGATGGCGGCGGTTACAAATACGGGCTGCATGGGGCCTCTCTCCTTTCGGTGACACGCGACGGTGTCCTGTAGGAGTCATCAGCCCCGGGGGGCGGTTCAGGCGAACTCCATCGCCTTTTGCGTACGCGAGGAAATTAAAAATCTTCGCGCCCGAAGTCAAGTGGCGCGGCCGGCTGCCGCGAAGCGGTCCGCTGCGGGGCGCGCTTTCGCGCCGCTCCCTCGATAGCTGTACAGGCAGCGGCCGCTGTGTCACTATGGAAGGGAGACCCCTGACATGAAGATCCTCCTGGTCAACACCAACCGCATGAAGCCCGCCGTCGCGCCGATCGGGCTGGACTACCTGGCGGACTCCCTGCGCGCCGCCGGTCACACCCTTTCGCTGCTCGACCTGTGCTTCTCCGAGGAGTACGAAAAGGACATCGAGGCGGCCGTCACCGCCTTCTCACCCGAGCTGGTCGGGGCAAGCGTGCGCAACACCGATGACTGCGTGTACCCCAGTGGCGCGTTCCTGCTCTCCGAGCCGCGGGCAATGCTGCTCGCGCTACGGGACCATACCGATGCGCCCATCGTCGTGGGCGGGGTCGGCTTCTCCACGCTGCCCGAGGCCGCGATGGACTACTGCGGCGCGGATTTCGGAATTGCCGGCGAAGGGGAGGATGCCATGCCCCGCCTGGCCAGGGCCCTGCAGACCGGCTCCGACCTGGCGCAGGTACCGGGGCTCCTGTGGTGGGACGAGGGCGGGATACGGCGCAACCGCGGCGCAGAGCTGCCCCTGGACACGCTGCCGCCCCGGGAGCGGTCCTTCATCGACAACCGCCGCTACTTCGCCGAGGGAGGGCAGGCGGGGTTCGAGACCAAGCGCGGCTGCCCGATGCGCTGCATCTATTGCGCCGACCCGGTGTCCAAGGGGCGGCGCAGCCGGCTTCTGCCGCCGCGCATGGTGGCGGCGGAGCTGCGGGCGCTGCTGGCGCAGGGCATCGATCACGTGCACGCCTGCGACTGCGAGTTCAACCTGCCCGTGGACCATGCGCGGGCTGTTTGCCATGCCATCATCGACGAGGGGCTGGCGAAATGCATCCGCTGGTATGCCTACTGCTCGGTTGCGCCTTTCGATGCCGAGCTGGCGCTGCTGTTCCGCCGTGCCGGCAGCGCCGGCATCGATTTCGGTGCTGACAGCGCAAGCGAGCAGATGCTGAAGCGGCTCGGCCGCGCTTTTACGCCGGAGGACCTCGCGGTCACCGCGAAAAGCTGCGCTGATGCCGGAATCCCTTTCATGTACGACCTTCTGCTGGGGGGGCCGGGGGAAACGCTTGAGACCGTGCGCGACTCCCTCGACCTGGTACGTCGGCTGGGCGCCGACTGCATCGGGGTATCGGTCGGCGTCCGGGTGTACGAGGGAACGGCACTTGCGGCGGAGGTGCGCTCAGCGGGGCCGCTGGAGAGCAACCCCGCGCTGCAGGGCGCGCGGATCGACAACGAGCAGCTCCTCAGGCCGCTGTTCTACCTGTCCCCCGGGCTGGGGAGCGATATCACCGCGTCCCTGCCGGACCTCGTGGGTCACGACGAGCGCTTCTTCCTTCCCGGGGATTACAACTACAACGATAACGCGCGGATCACGGCCGCCATTGCCGGCGGCGAGCGCGGCGCATACTGGGACATCCTCAGGAGACAAAAGAAACGCCCCGCGTGAGCGGGGCGCATCACGTGCGGGGAAAGCTCAGTACGAGGAAAGGGTCGTCGTGACCCCGCTCTCGATCTGCACCAGCTCGCCCATGGAGCTCTGCTTGTCCTTCTTGCTCGTGTAGATGGACTTCACCAGGTAGCCGGGGACCTTCTCGCTCACCCAGCTCTCCGCCGAGCCCCTGGCCTTCTCATCGGTGTAGAGGTAGTGGTCTGTCATGAAGCTGCCGGCTTTCACCTGCACGTTCTGCTTGTCCACCATGTACTTCGCCATCTCCGCGCGGCTCTTCGGCGCATCGGGGGAGGCCTGCGGCTGCTGCTGGCCCTTGTCGGGAATGAACTCCCCGATATTGCCGTCCGGGTCCTGGTAGCGGACCTTCTGCACCACGGTGTCTGCCCCCACGAGGAACTCGTAGAGGATGGAGTCCTTGCCGGTATCCATCTTGAAGCGCCACCACTGGCTCTTGTCAGTGTTGATCTTCAGCAGGGCCCGTTCGAAGCTGAACGAGTCCTTGTCCTTTGCCTTGCCCTGCTTGTCGGTACCGGTGAAGGTCCAGACGGTTCCCTGCCCGACCTTGTAGTTGGCGTCACCGTACCCGAACCAGCCCA
>JBEKVA010000119.1:0-10838 GCA_049514475.1 Spirochaetia bacterium | reverse complement strand
TCCTGCCCCCAGCCGCCGTAGGTCAGGTGAGGGGGCCTGGTGCGGAGCTGCTCTCTCACCTGTTCCATTGTGGCGGGGGAGAGCCAGAAGCGGTTCTTTTCCGGCACGGCAAGCTCTGCCGCGATGGGCCCATAGAAGTGCCGTTCCATGAAGCCGCGGAAACTGTAGGGATGCTCCCGCGGGATTTCCCTGCCCTGCCAGTCCAGGCATTCGTCCATGTGGTAGACGACGAAGCGCTGCAGGGACACGCGCCGCGTGTTCACCAGGCGTGCGAATGGCCCGTACCACGAGCTGGGACCGCAGGGAATGATGGCACGCAGCTCCGCCCCGCGGCCGTTCGCCTGCTCGATGGCCTCCACCAGCTCGACGGCCATGAGCTCCCCCATGGCGGCGGAGTCCCTGACCAGGCGGAAGGGCACCCTGCGGTCGGGATGATGCTCCAGCTCTTCGCAGGGGATGCGGCACCAGGCGTACAGGTCGCGTCGATCGATGGTGTTCATGATGCCACCCCCCTCATGGCAAAAAATGATAGAAGAAAACCGGGGGGCAGGCAAGGCGCGTGGTGCACCGCTGCGGGCAGCCGGGGGGCCTGCGCCGAGCCGCTTCAGCTTGCCCGGCCCGCTGGTTTTCCTTATTTTCTGACGCAATGCGAACACCGAGGTGGGTGATCGTCATGTCGGTCCTCTGGCTTTCGTGCGGCATTCCCGCCGCCCTTGCGGCGCTGGACGGCCAGCTCCTGTACACCGAGGGTGATGTCTCCATCCGCAGCGGCGCCGATCAGCGTGAGGCGGCAATCGGTGACCGGCTGAGCGCCGGGGACGTCGTGGAGACCGGGGCGCAGTCTCTTGCCGTGATAGATCTTGCCAACGACACGACGGTGAAGCTCAGGGAAAAGACATCCCTTGCCATCGACTCCATCGGGGAGGAGACCATCGTGAATCTCACGTCGGGCGGCGCGTTCGCGAGCATCGCGCGAAAGCTTGTCGGCCATTTCTCCGTGCGCACCGACACCGCCGTTGCCGGCGTCCGGGGGACCCGGTTTTTCGTCGCCTATGGCCGCACCATCGACAGCATGCCCGACGTATGGCTGTGCGTGAGCGCGGGCACCGTGGAGGTGGCGCTGCCGGCAACCGGGCACTCGGTCCTGGTCCATGAGGGGGCCGGCATCAATATCGTGGGCGGGGAAAAGCTCACCGTGCCGCGGTCCTACCCGTGGACGCGGAAGCTCAACTGGAACATGGATCCCGCGCAGGGCAGGGTCGTCGACAGCACGAACCTCGAGCAGGCATACAGCGACCTGCTCGACCAGGACTACGATTGATGAAGGCCGAGGCACTCATGGCGGCATTCCTGCTGGCGGCGGCCGCGGCCGCGGTTGCCGATCACATCCCCGTCCCGCCCGACGGGGCGCTGACCTTCCAAGCGCGAACGGCGCTCATCGCCAATTTCGGGAATGCCGACCTCGTTGCGGAGCTGTTGGGCGGCCAGGAGTCGGTGAACCAGGCGCTGCAATTTCACGAATCACTGACCCTCGGCGGCTACTATCGCGTGCTGAAGAACCTGAAGCTCGGCGCATTCTATCGGCTTCAGGCCGGGGTGCACCACGACGATGACTGGGTGACGAACGCGTCCCCGCCGCCTGGATTCGTATGGCAGGACACCAGTACGCGTTTCGAGCACCTGCTGATGCTCGACGCCAGCCCCCGCTTCCTGCTCGATTTTCTCCCCGGGCGCGACTGGGTCTTCATGCTGAAAGGCCGCTTCATCTACAATGCGTCGTACGAGAACCAGATGTCCCTCATGGCACGGCCCGAGCTCACCTGGTTCTGGATCCAGGACCGGGTGCCCATCCTCAATGTGTCACTGAGCTACGAGCTGTATTTCCCGCTGAACTTCGGCACGACCCTACTCTACCAGAGCTATCCTTACCTCTCGCTGCTCTGGCACGCGACCCCCGAGGTCGGTATCGAGCTGGGCGGAGCATGGAAGAGCACCACGTGGAGCCCCTCCCAGGATGTCATGAACAGCGGCCAGTCAATAGCAGGGGCTTTCCCGATCACGTTTCATACGTGGGTCGTATCACTCGGGGTGGTCTACACCCCGAGCTTCTGAGTCAGCGTTTCTTTTCGAATGAGCTGAGCAGGATCCCCAGGCCGGCCAGGATCACGAAAAGCGGCCAGGCCCATGCCCACGGGATGCCGAACAGGAAGACCGCGCTCAGCGCCACCAGCAGCAGGCCGCCGATCAGCGGCCCGCGGGAGGCGGCCGTGAACCTGCGCCCATTTTTCAGATACATCTGGAACGATGTCACCAGCGATCCGATGGCGGGAATGAGGATGAAGAGGGCCCACCAGTTGTTCAGCGTGAACCCGGCAACGTGCTGAATGATGAAGAACACCCCCAGGACAATGAGGACCCCGCCCACGACCCAGCCATGCGGCCGGGCAGGCGCGCCGTGCCCGGACTCCGGCGAAGACCCGGGAGACTTTTCGCTGCTCATGCGCCCAGTATCGGCCGCGCCGGGAACGCCGTCAAGCCGCTGCGACGTCATCGCTGCGGCACAGGGGTGCCTGCTGCCGGGAATTGTCCGTTGAGCACCGGCCCGGGCTGGCGTGCGTACCTGTCGGCGGCCCGCACCAGGCCGGCGACTGCCTTGTCGATGTTCAGGTCGCACACGAAGATTGCCATGGTTTCCTGGATCATCGCCAGCCAGGACTCCGAGGCTGCCGCGCCATGGGTCACGCTGGGCACGATGACATCGTTCTTGAAGGAGTCCATGGCTGATTTCTGGTAATCGTCGTACAAGGCCCTGTTCCCGTCGATGCGGGAGGGGATCGATCCCTTTTTGGGATTGAAGGCGTCCTGCCCCTCGCGCGAGGCGGAGACGGTGAGCCAGCGCACCGCGGCATCCCTGTCCGGCGCCCCCCGGGGCAGCCCGAATGAGTCCGAGAGCATGATGAATGCTCCGTGTGTGCCGGGAGAGGCCGTCCAGCCGAAGTCCACGTTGGGGACGAGTCCCTTCGCCTTGAAATAGCCCTCCGCCCAGTCTCCCATGATCGTCATGGCGCATTTTCCGTCGATCACGTACTGCACGGCGCCGTCCCAGCTCAGAGCCGCGTGGTCGGTATTCACGTAGCGCATGAGAGACGCGAACGTCACCAGGGCCGACCTCACCTCGGCGCCGTCCCACGCGGTGCCCCCGGTCCAGAGGGCCGTGTACTTCGCGGGCCCCATGGTTCCCAGGAGCACGCTCTCCAGCAGATGCACCGAGGCCCAAATCCCGTTGTCCCCCAGCGCCAGGGGCGTGATGCCCTTGTGGGCCAGGGCGTCACAGACGGACACGAGCTCCGTGAGGCTCCAGGGCGGCGAGAGATGGGCAGCGGCAAAGATGGACTTGTTGTACCAGAGCACATTGGAGCGGTGGATGTTTACCGGCACGCTGTAGATCTCACCCTTCCAGGAGATGATGTCGATCAATCCCCTGGGAAAGCTGCCCAGCCAGCCGTTGTCCTTGAAGACGAAGGTGATCGGCTCCATCTTGCCCGCCATCACCCACGAATCGATGAGCTCGTGACCGGCGTGGACCTGGAAGGAATCCGGCGGGTTGCCGCCCCGCATGCGCGTGGCGAGCACCGCCTTCGCGTTGGAGCCGGCCCCTCCCGCCACCGTTGCATTGATGAGAAGCACGCTGGGATACTTCTGCCGGTAGATGTCGAACATCGCGGCAAGGCCCTCGGCCTCCCCCCCTGCCGTCCACCAGCTGAAGATCTCCAACTTCTTGTCGGCTGCCCGCTCCCCCGTGCCCGTAGGGAAGGCAACGGACCCGGCGAGCGAAAAAATAAGCGCGACGACAAAGACGGCTGACAGTCGTGGAAATGTTCTCATTGCGTCACTCCCAGATCGTGACGGCGGATCTTCTCGTAAAGGGTCTTTCGGCTGATGCCGAGACGGACGGCGCTCTTTGAGATGTTGCCGTTGTTCTGCTGCAGTACGGACCTGATGATCCGCCTTTCGAACTCCCGCGCGTAGTGGGCTACCGTCGTATGCAGGTCCTTGTCGATGCTGATCTCCTCACTGGCCGTCTCACCGTCACCGTTCTCCAGGCCGGAGATCTCCTCCCCGTCGCTTAAGATAACCGCGTTGGCGATGACGTTCTTCAGCTGGCGGATATTGCCCGGCCACGGGTGGCTCATGAGGCTGCGCAGAAGCCGGTCCGAGATCCTCTTCACGCCCCGCCCGTTGGCGATGTTGGCTTCCTCAATGAAAAGGCGCACGAGGGCGGGGATGTCCCGCGTACGCTCGCGCAGGGCCGGCAGCTTCAGCGTGACGGTGCTCAGCCGGTAGTAGAGATCCTCGCGGAACTCACCCCGGGCCCGCATCTCGGTGAGGTCCTTGTTGGTGGCCGCTATCAGCCGGCAGTGCACGGAAATGGGCTTGGTGCCGCCGACGCGCTCCAGCGTGCGCTCCTGCAGGACCCGCAGGAGCTTCGACTGCATGGAAAGGCTCATGTCGCCGATCTCGTCGAGGAAGAGCGTCCCGTTGCCGGCAAGCTCGAACCTGCCGATCTTGCGGGCAATCGCGCCGGAGAATGCGCCCTTTTCGTGGCCGAAAAGCTCGCTTTCCAGCAGGTTCTCGTTCAGCGACGCGCAGTTCAGCCCGACGAACGGCCTGTCGCGGCAGACCCCCGTGTAATGGATGGTCCTGGCGATCACCTCCTTGCCCGTCCCCGTTTCTCCCAGGAGCAGCACGGGCACGTCGGAGTCCTTCACCTTCTCCACGATCCTCTCGATCTCCTTCATCTCCGCGGAGGTGCTGGGGGCAAGCTTCCTGCGGGTGGTCGAGCGCAGCGTCTCGCGGAACGCGAATGTCGCCAGCCTGTCGCCGAGGGCACGCCGCTCCTTTTCGATGATGGAGAGCAGAAGCCCGTGATCGATGGGCTTGGGGATGTAGTTCATGGCCCCCGCCTTCATGCACTCCACGGCGCTGTAGATGTCCCCGTGGCCGGTGATGATGATCACGGGAATCGCCGGGTCCTCCTCCTTCACCTCCTTCAGGAGCGCAAGGCCGTCGTCCTGCCCGAGGCGCAGGTCGAGCAGGAGGAGATGGACCTCGGAGGCGGCGAGCACCGCGCGGGCCTCGGCCGCGGTGGCGGCTTCCAGCGGCGTGTAGCCCTGGAGGGCCAGGAGCTTGGAGAGCCCGCTTCGCAGCCCCGGCTCGTCGTCAATGATGAGAATGTTCATGTACACGCAGCATCACCTCCACGTTGGTGCCCCCGCCCGGAATGCTTGAAACGCGAATCTCGCCCCCCGTGCGCTTGACGATGGCGTAGCAGATCGACAGGCCCAGGCCGTTGCCCTGCGTGGCCAGCTTCGTCGTGAAAAACGGGTCGAAGATGTTCTTCATATCGGCAGGGTCGATGCCGACCCCATTGTCCGATACCGAGAGGGTCGCCCTCCCCCCCGGGTCCCGTTCGGTGCTCAGGCGGATGGCGCCCCGCTCCGGGCACGCTTCGCAGGCATTCAACAGTATGTTCAGGACAACCTGCTTAAGCTCATCGGAGGGGCAGACCACGGTGGGCATCCCGTCGGAAAGGCTCATGGCAAGGGAGAGCTTCTTCTTTTCCAGCGTGAAGCGCAGGACCTCCACCGTCTCCGCCGCCACCTGGTTCAGGTCGGCATGCGTGTCGCGGCGCGCGCCGGGCGCCGAGTACACGAGGATGCGCTTGATGATGTCGGCAATACGGTTTGTCTCCCGCTCTATCCAGTCCAGGGAATCGCGCTTGTCGCCCTCCCTCTCCACCGCCTTCAGGTAATTCACGTGGGAGATGATCGTGCCCAGGGGATTGTTGATCTCGTGGGCCATGCCGGCGGAGAGAATGCCGAGGGAGGTCACCTTGTCGGCAATGGCCATCTTCGACCAGAAGCGCTCCGACGGTGTCACGTCCTCCAGCACGACGAGGGACCCGCGCCTGCCGCCGCCCAGGGAGATCGAGGAAGCCTTTGCCGTGAAATGCATCGACTGCCCGTCAGGGCGGTCGAGCTTCAGGCCCTCCACCACCGTGTCCCCGTCCAGGATGAAGGCGCTGCCCGCGGGGTCGCCGCTGCGCAGCGTGAAACAGCGCTCCATCAGCTCGCGCAGCAGCATCCCCTTCAGCTGCTCCACGCCGCAGCGCACGAGGTCGGCGAAGTAGCCGTTGCAGAACTCGATGGCGCCCTCGGGTCCCGTGACGATGATGCCCGCGGGGATGTCGTTCATGATGCGCTGGTTGTAGGCGTTCAGCACGCTGATCTGCTCCAGCTGCTCGCCGATCACCCGTTTCTCGTCGATCAGCGTGCTTACCATCCCGTGGAATGCACCGGCGAGGAAGCCGATCTCATCGCGGGAGCGGATGTCGAGCTTCCCCACCTCGCCGCTGTCCATGTAGCGGTGCAGCCACTGGCTCAGGCGCGTGAAGGGGGAGATCGTGAGACTGGTGAAGCCCGCGGCCAGGAAGAGGGAGGCGACGAGGGTGACGAGGAACGCGGTCAGGTAGGAAAGGAGAACGGACCTGACGTAGAGCTCCTGCGCCAGCAGGGAGCGGAACGCCACGAGGTAGATTTTCTCCGGGACGTCCGCGGAGAGTGTCCGGGAGAAGACGCTGTAGGAGGCGCCCCCCAGCCGTATGACGCGCGTGCGCAGCGGCGCCTCGGTTTCGAAGGGCTGCCATGGCGAGGCTGACACGACGGGTGTCGTCCCGACGAAAAACGCCACCTCCGTTGCGGTCTTTTCCCAGATCGCCTCCACCATGCTCTTGTCCACGTCCGTCACCAGGTACAGGTGGCGCATTCCCCCCGCCTTGCGGGCAAAGCTGGTGCCCGTCACCAGGTAGAGGCGGATGGCTCCGTTGACGCCGGAGACGGATATGAACTCACTGCGGGGAAAGGCGAAATCCCGGGGGTTGAGAAAGGCGGCGGGAAGCTCGTCACGCGGGTCCCCGATGCCGACCCGCTCGTCCGCCACGATCACCCCCGGGTCGTCGATCAGGACGATCCTGTCGGCGTTTGTCAGGCTGATGAAGTAGCGCATCATGGCGCGCAGGCTCGCCGCGGACGCCATTGCTGCCTGGTCCTGTTGAACGAAGAATGTGAGCTGGTACAGGTTCGTGAACAACTGGTGCTTCAGCTCTTCGATGTACGCGCGGGCCCGATCCCAGTCGCCCTGGAGATCGGCCTCCGTCGAGTTTCGCGTGGAGAACAGGAGCGTCCTGAGGGTAAATGTCCCCGTGACGGCCATCTGGAGGAGCAGCGTGACCAGGATTCCGATGAGGAGCTTTGTCCGGAGCCGCATCAGGGTAAGGATACCATCGAAGCCTCCCCCCTACAAACGGGGCGCCGCGGTATTCGCCGCTGATTTGGGGGCCCCGCGGCACGGGACCCCCGGAGGGAGGAATTACTGGCGCGTTCGCCGGCGGCGCGTGGCCACGTCGAAGATGACGGCCAGCGCGAGCACCGCCCCGCGCACGACGTACTGGAAGGAGATATCGGTCCCCATGAGGTTCATGCCGCTCGTGAGCGAGATGTAGACCAGCGCGCCGACGAGGGAGCCGGTGATCTTTCCGACGCCGCCGGCCGCCGAAACGCCCCCGATATATGCCGCCGCGATGGCATCCAGCTCGAAGAGCGTTCCTGCCGTGGTCGTGGCCGACGTGAGGCGCGAGGCGAAGAGCATGCCCGCAACGGCGCAGAGCAGGCCCATCGCGCCGAAGACGATGAAGATCAGCCTCTTCACGTTGATGCCGCTGAGCTCGGCCGCCTCGGGGTTGCCGCCGATGGCGTAGATGTGCCGGCCCAGCACGGTGCGCGTGGCCACGAAATTGAAGACGACCACCACCACCAGGACGATGACGACCGTCCATGACATGCCGTTGTAACCGGACATCACCCACGTGATCAGCCCGATGACCACCGAAAGCAGGACGAGCTGGATGACGAAAAGATCAGGGGGGAGAACCTCGAAGTTGTACGCCTGCTTGGCCTTGCGGCTGCGGACCTGGCTTATGACCATCCAGACGATGGCGACCAGCCCGAGGAGGAGGGTGAGCTTGTGCACGCTGGGAAGAAAGGAGTTCGCCGGAAGGATGTCGGGAATGTACCCGTTGCCGATGGCATTGAAGATGTCGTCGTTGATCTTGATCGTTCCCGATTTCAGCGTGATGAGGAGAAGCGCTCCGCGGTAGATGAGCCATCCTGCCAGCGAGGCCACGAACGACGGGATTCCCAGGCGCGCGACGGGAAATGCCGTGATCAGGCCGGCGACGGTGCCGAGGGCGAGCACGAGGAGGATCGCGACGTACACCGGCAGGTGCCAGTAGGTGAGGGAGATCGCCGCAACCGCCCCGAGGAACCCCGAGAGGAACCCGACGGAGAGATCGATATGCCGTATGACGATGACGAGGGTCATGCCGACGGCAAGGACCGCGATGTAACCGGCCTGGTTGAGCAGGTTCGAGATGTTGCGCGAGGAGATGAACAGCCCGTGCGTCGTGATCGTGAAGATCAGGATGATCACGACCAGCGCGATGTACATTCCGTAGGAACGGACATTCTCACGGAGAACCTTCGACAGATCCCTTGACGTCACAATTGACCTCCTAGCTCGTCGCCAGCTGCATGATTTTTTCCTGCGTCGCTTCCGCCACGGGCAGCTCGCCGGTGATCCTCCCCGAGGATATTACGTAGATCCTGTCGCTCATACCAAGAACCTCCAGCAGCTCGGAGGAGATCATGACGATGCTCATCCCCTGCTCGACGAGCCTGTTCATGATCTGATAGATCTCGTACTTGGCCCCCACGTCGATGCCGCGCGTCGGCTCGTCGAGGATAAGGACGTCGGGCTTCACGAAAAGCCATTTCGCCACCGAGACCTTCTGCTGATTGCCGCCGCTCAGGTTCGAAACCGTCTGCTCGAGGCTCGGGGTCTTGATGTTGAGCGCGGTCTTGTATTCATCGGCGGCCTTTACTTCCGCGTTATCGTCCACGATGCCCCGGTTCGCGATCTCCTTGAGATTGGCGAGCGTTATGTTCTGCTTCACGTCCTGGATGAGGATGAGGCCGTTGAGCTTGCGATCCTCCGTCGCGTACGCCACGCCGTCCTCGATGGCGTCGTGAGGGTGGCGGTAGTGCACCGTCTTGCCGCGGACGAGAAGCTCCCCGCTCACGCGGTAGCCGTCCGGATTGCCGAAGATGCTGCGGGCGAGCTCGGTACGACCCGAACCCATGAGACCGGCGAACCCGACGATCTCCCCCTTGCGCACGGAGAAGGAGACGTCCTTCAGCACGGGCCGGCCCGCCTTCAGATCGAACGCGTTCCAGCCCGTGACCCGCACCACCTCTTCGTTTCCGACCTTGTGCGTGCGCGGCGGGTAGACGTTGTTGATCTCCCGCCCCACCATGTTCTTGATGAGGATGGCTTCGCTCACCTCGCCTTTGTGGGCATCGAGGGTGCAGATGGTCTGGCCGTCGCGCAGCACCGTCACGGTGTCGGCGACCTTGATCACTTCCTTCAGCTTGTGGGAGATGAGGACGCAGGTGACCCCGTGGCTCTTGAGCTCCCGGAGGATGGAGAAGAGGTTCTCACAGTCGTCCTCGTTGAGGGCCGCGGTGGGCTCGTCGAGAACCAGCAGCTTGACATTGCGGCTGAGCGCCTTGGCGATCTCCACGAGCTGCTGCTTGCCGACGCCGAGGTCCTTCACCAGGGTCTCGGGATTCACGTCCAGCCTGACCTTCCCGAGCATCTCTGCGGATTTCCTGATCGTCTCGTTCCAGTCCACCGTGATTCCGCGGGTGATCTCGTGCCCGAGAAAGATGTTCTCGTACACGGACATGTCGGGCACGAGCGCGAGCTCCTGGTAGATGATGGCGATCCCGGCCTTCTCGCTGTCCGCGATACTGTGAAAGACCTGCGTCTTCCCCTCGAAGACGATGTCACCGGTGTATTCCCCGAACGAGTGGACGCCGCTCAGGACCTTCATGAGGGTCGACTTGCCGGCACCGTTCTCGCCCACGAGACAGTGGATCTCCTGGGGAACGACGGAAAACGTGACGTCGCTCAGGGCCTTCACCCCGGGAAAAGTCTTCGTGATGTTCTTCATCTCCAGAATGGGCGTGCTCATGGTTGCTCCGCGTCGGGGAAATGGGGACGGCGGACGAATCGTCCGCCGCCCAGATGCTTTGAACTCAGAAAGCGAGTATACGGTGCTGTCTACAGTCCTGTGAAGAGACTCGCGGGATAGTAGCCGGAGTCGACGATGGCCGCCTTCACATTGTCCTTCGTCACGGAAACGATGGCGGACGGCTTTGCGGGAACGTCGATCTTGCCATTGTTGTACGTGTTGGTGACAGGAGGAGTCTGCCCCTTCAGGTACGCGGTGGCGACGTTGATGGCGTCGGCGACGAGCGTGCGCACGTCCTTGAGGACCGTCATGGACTGCTTGCCGTCGATGATGTACTGGATCGACACTTTGTCGGCGTCCTGGCCCGTGGTGTAGTACTTCGTCACGGCCTTGTCGGCGGCGAACGCGTCACCGATGGCGCGGGCGGTCTGGTCGTTCGGCGAAAGGACGTAGCAGACGCCCTTGTCGGAATCCTTGGCCGCGGTCAGGTTGGACTCGGCGATGTTCTTCGCATCGGAGGGCGACCAGTTGGTCGTGACCTGGCCGATGATCTTGGCCATCTCCTCGCGGGTGAGGGTCGCCTTGCCCTGGAGGGCGGTGGCTTCGCTGGAGTTCTTGATCACGAAGGTGCCGTCGGCGATCTTGGGCTGGAGGACGCCCCAGGCGCCCTGGAAGAAGATGAACGCGT
>JBEKVA010000118.1:0-10879 GCA_049514475.1 Spirochaetia bacterium | reverse complement strand
CGCCTGGTGAGAAGATCTGCTCCTTAATGGTATTGGATAGATTGAGAAACCGACGTCTTATGGCGGCCTCTTGGACGATATCTGCGTAATAAGCAACGTTCGCGGCGGACGGTATGGCCGAGGTAAGGCCTGAAATGTAGGCAGTTCCGCCGCACTGGTCGAGCAGTCCTCGGTCTCGCAGCTCATCTGTCAGTGTGATGAGATCCGCTGGCTTGCCGTGATCAGCGAGCGAGAGGATTCCCAGGTAGATTGGCCGGTTTCGAGGCGAAAAGTCGTCAGCCCCCACTTTTTCCCGGACCACAGAAAGTGCCTCGGGCGCGATGAGGACAGCGCCGAGCACTGCCTGTTCTGCATTCTCGTTTTGAAGGGTCTCAGCATGGTCAGGAGGCATTGAAAGTCCCCCTGCCATCTACTGCGGGCGGCGTCCAAAGGTTTCTAGAAACAGGCTGCCCGGCCGAGGCGGCTCCCCTTGTCCTCGCCCATCGCTCCAGGGCCCCCGTTCTGGCGCTTCGATTTTTTGCGCTATTCATGCGGGCGCACCTGATCCCTGGAGAAACTTCAACAGATCTTCCCTAAGGATGATCAGCTTACGCTCTCCCACGTAAATGGCGCGGAGGCGTCCGCTCTTGACAAGCCGAAGGACGGAACTCTCTGAAACCCGCAGCTCATCCGCTATCTCGGCGATTGTCAACGCGCCGATGGTCGATCGGTTTTCTCGTACCTTGCGCACGTGTTGGCTCATGATTGCACTGATCTGCCGGCCGCCATGACGCTTGCTACGCTGTGTGAAGGAGCAGGGCGGACGCGAGTGTCAGCATCGCCCGTGTGCTCGGCGGCAGTTTTGCCAAGAGCACACCGGGAAAAAGATACGAGGCAATTGCTACGCCCCTCTTCCGGGTGCTCCTTGCAGATGTTCCTCCAGATCGTGCGATCACTAGAAGCGAGCCAAATTACGGCTTCTTGTGCCAGATGCTGGGCGTTAACTGGAATCGGACCGAAAGTGGTTTGACGGCGACTCCAAGATTCTGACAGAGAGGCCATGCTCGCCCTCCAAGATCGACTGCATCCTCGGGCAAAGCATAGGACGAAAAGGTAAGGAAAAAACTAAACCGGTTAAGGGGTGGTACAGCATTTAGGGCCGATTTTTCACTTTCTAAATCAAAATATCGATCCTTTTCAGTTGCCATGGACTTCAGCTTGCCACGCCGTAAATGCCGTTGACATTGTTGCATATCGTTAGCAATGCTTACGATATGCAACAAATAATCGCCCGCACCAAACTCAGAGACGAGGTCATTCTCCGGCTTGGCGAGTCGCCTGTCGTGACCCTTCTCGGGGCTCGCCAGGTGGGCAAAACGACTCTAGCGCGGCAAGTCCAAGAACAGGTCGGCACCGCAACGGTCTTCGACCTTGAAAGCCCGACGGGAAGAGCCGCGCTCGACAGCACGCCGGAACTGGCTCTTCGCGACTGCGAAGGCCTCGTGATTATCGACGAAGTCCAGCGCATGCCCGCGCTCTTCGAGATCCTGCGGCCAATCTGCGACGACACAAAACGGAAAGCGAATTTCCTCCTTCTCGGCAGCGCGTCGCCGGAACTTGTCCGCGGCATCTCGGAGAGCCTGGCAGGGCGAACCCAGTTCATCGCAGTGCCAGGCTTCAGCATCGGAGAGGTCGGCGGGGAGGAGCAGAACCGGCTGTGGCTCCGTGGCTCTTTTCCCCGATCATTTCTCGCCGGCTCTTCTGAATCGGCCCTCAGATGGCTCGAGTCGTTCCGTCGGACGATAGTCGAGCGCGACATCCCCGGCCTCGGCTTGCGGATTCCGGCCGCAGCTCTCGAACGGTATTGGTCCCTGCTCGCGCACTGGCACGGCCAGGTCTGGAACGCCGCGGAGCTCGGCCGGGCCATGGGGGTGAGCCCTGCCACCGCGAACCGCTATCGGGACATCTTTGCCGGCACGTACATGATCAGAATCCTCCAGCCCTGGTTCGAAAACCTCGGAAAGCGGCAGGTCAAGGCTCCAAAAGTCTACTTCCGCGACTCGGGGCTGCTGCACCAATTCCTCGGGATCAGGGACATGCGCGCCCTGAGGGAGCACCCGCGTTACGGAGCGAGCTGGGAAGGCTTCGCGCTCGAACAGGTCCTGTCGTCGCATGGTACCGCTGACGCGTATTTTTGGTCTACCCAGCGGGGAGCTGAGCTGGACCTTCTCCTGCTGCGGCGCGGCAAACGATGGGGATTTGAGTTCAAGTGCACCGACGCGCCAGCCCTGACGAAGTCGATGCGCGTCGCACTCGATGATCTCAAGCTCGACCACCTCTGGGTCGTCTATCCCGGGCGGGCCGCCTATCCCATGGGCGAACAGATCGACGCGCTGCCCCTGCGCGACATCGGGGGGATCGAATTCCGGAAAGCCTGAAGCAGTCTTTCCACCATCGCCGCGCGCTGAGCCACAAACAGGCAGTTGACGAAGGATCTCTTTGAGGAATTATCGGCTAGCCTGTCCAAGTGTGCGCAAAGCCGCCTTTTTGCCTCCATCCTTTCCAGCTCCAATCTGGCTATTTCTGTTCCTGGCAAGACCGGGCCTGCTAGTAAATAGCCCGTCCGCAATCATAGCGACCGCTCGCCGCTGCTCGGTCGTGATTTCCGTGTAGCGCTCAGTCATGGCTTCGCTGGTGTGGCCGGTGAGCATGCGAAGTTGATAGTCCGGCACGTACGGGCGGATGTTCGTGTTGTAGAAATGTCGCCACGCATGAAAGTTTAACTTGCGCCGCTCACGCTCCTCCGGGCCGATCCCGATAGCTTGCAGACCCTCGTAGAAGTGTCGAAGAATGATTGACTCGGAAAGAGGCTTGCCCTGCGAGTTGCCCCAGATCACAAACCCATCGTTCCACGGATTTCTTTTAATAAGCTCACGGAGGACGGGCGCGAGACGAGGCGGGAATGGCACGTCACGTTCCTTGCGATTCGCTAGTGTCGAGTGCTTCGGCCCTTTCATCTTTCGGCCCTCCGGCTCCGTGTCCTGCCAATTGTGGCAGACGTGAATGTAATCTTCCTTTATATCATCCGCCTGCAGCCCGCGTATCTCCCCGAGCCGCATGCCAGTAGTCGCGGCCAGGAGATTTATTCCGTAGTATCGCCGATCATTCCACTTCAAAGCAAAGAAACGCTGCGCCTCCTCCGTTTCGAGGATTTGCCTTTTGGGCGCCGGGTCCGGCAGCTTTTCGACTTGCCGCGCAGGGTTTTCTCGTATGCGTCCCATCTTTGAAGCGTTAGAGAGTGGTACACGGATTGCCTTGACAATGCCATTGATGCGTGACGGCCCCAGGCCTTTCTCGCGTAGATGCAGCGTCAGTGATTCGAGCAGGCCAGCCGTGACGCCGGAGAGCGGGAGCTTCTCTTTCCCGTTCTCCACGAGCCAGGGCTTCACATACTTGGCGATAGCCGAGCGCGAGTTGATTACGTAGGTCGCTGAGAGCGGCTTCAGCCGCGCCTCTCTGCCAGCGAGGTATTGGGATCCATTCGCCCAGAATCCTTCCAAATATCCGATGAAGGTTTCAGCGTCGCGGGCTGGAAGCCCCTCAGCGAGCCATTTCCGCGCCTGATTATCCGCCGCGCCGTTCGACGTCATGTTCGTCGAACGTCTGTTCGTGTAATTACGGGTCTCTATATTCCAGAAAGCGACATAGTAGATCTTTCCGCTATTGCCCCCCGACGCGCGTCGGTAGAGGATGTACGGTTTTCGCTCCATTCTCGCCTCCTGTCGCCATCAAGCAGCGTACCATTCAGCGTACCAATTGGTTTTTCTTATTGTCAATAGCAGAATAATTCTTTGTATTACAAGTAATTAAAAGGCCGCATCACTTCGGCCGACTAGCCCCTAGGGGAATCGAACCCCTCTTTTAAGATTGAGAATCTCATGTCCTAACCGATAGACGAAGGGGCCTCACTTTTCGGGCTCTCGTGACCCGCCAACCTCGCGCATCTGCGCGGAAATCATTTCCCGGGGAGGATTCGAACCCCCACAAAAAGATCCAGAGTCTTTTGTGCTACCGTTACACTACCGGGAATCTATCTGGGCGAATATGTAATAGAACAGGGTGAAATTGTCAAGTAGCGAGGTGGCCCGGCAGCCCGGGAAGGTCCCCTCAAACCGCGACAAACGCTTCTTTCCCCTCCCCTCGAAGGGAAAAGGCCACGGCGCGAATCTCTGGCCATGACTCCAGGAGGTCCCCGAAAGCACCCACGATTTGCCGCGTCAGGCCAACGGCCTCGGCGTCCCCTCTCCCCTGCCGAAGGTCGACCGGAATGCAGAAGTCAGGTGCCATGGGCAGATCTTGAAGCTTCTCGATGTGTGATTCGACCCCGTGCCCAGAAGTCGGGCTGACCACGGCAGATCTGCAGGAGACCGTCGAGGTATTCGACGTAGCGGCTGAGGTGGGGCATATAGTGCGTTCGCAGGTACTCCAGGAAATCGACATCTCCGAGGGAAGCGAGATCCTGAAAGCATCCGGCCGCCTCGTAGAGCCGGTCCAATCCGACGGCGTCCCGTGACATCCCCTCGAAGGTGACCAGGAGAAGGTTCATGATCTCAGTGAGGTGCAGAACGAAATCCACAACCTGCTCATGTCCGCCTGCACGATGCCCTGGGGGCAAGTGGCGGATAGCCCAGGGCAGATGGGCGATATAGTGGTCGGGAAAGCAGGAGCGAAGCGTCTGCCCGAAGACCCCGTCGCAGTTGCGGCCCAGGGGAAAGAAGGGCGGGAGGTTCAGCGAATTGTCCAGAGCAACACTCATCGCCTGGGAGTACGCCCCCCCGCTGATCGTGGTCTGCGCCGCGGACCGACGCATGAGCCGATTCTCCGCTGCTGCCCGGTAGAGCAGCTCGGAGGCCATCAGGCGTTCGCGAGAAGCATCAGGGAGCATCAGCAGGTAGCGCGAGCTGGAGAGCCCGCTGTCCCCCAGGACGCCGATGGAGGTTGCGGCTACCACGCCTCCGTTTGTCATCAGCGCATGGACCATGCCTGCCGAGCAGTTTTCAAGATTGATGTGTGCGGCTTCACGAGCCAGGCACTCCCCGACTGAAGACCCAAGGACCTCCGCGTGGAGCTTTGATACCCGCTCACGCCTGCATAAGAGCCCGCGGGGATCGGCGCAAGAGGTGATTACTTCTTGGTGTACAGCCCCTGGATGTACTCGGGAGTGTTTTCGATTTGCACGTGGCTGATGGTGCAGCGGCCCTCCAGTATCACCCCGTCCTGGATGATGAGCTCGGGGGTCTTGATGTCCCCCAGGACGCGGGCCGTGGAGAGCAGGAGGATACGGCGGGAGGAGGTGATGTTGCCGATGATCAGGCCCTCGACAACCACGCTGGTGGCCGTGATGTTGGTCTTCACCCTTCCCTTGGGCCCGATCTGCAGCTGATCCACCAGGAGGGCCTGGCCCTCGAAGCGACCGTCAATACGCAGGCTTCCGCGGACGGCGAACCGACCCTCGAAAAACGATTCTTCGCCGATCGTCGTGTTTGCCTCAATGTCTATCTGCACGTTCGCTCTCCTGGCTTTCCATGTCGGGAATGTTGAGATAGCTGACGGCCTCCAGGGCGAACTGCTCAAGCTCTCCGAGCGCGTCGCGGACCGTGCGTCCCTGCAGCACCCGCTCTCCCTCGATCGGGTCGAAGGAGATCTCGGCGTCGCAGTTCAGGCACTTGACCCCGTCCCCGCTCGCATCCTCCCCCAGCTCCCCGCTGAACCGCTTGACGGCGCGGAAGAACTTCGCGGCATCCGCCTGGGTCAGGCGGGTGAGCTTGTTGGCCCTCTTGCGGACCTCGAGATCCCTGTCGCGGCTCACCGACCCGTCGGCAATGCGGGCGTTCTCCTGGCGGAAGTTCTCGATCTTGCGCTGCAGATCCTGGAACCTGCTGTAAAATGCGTCACGATCGAGGGAGAACTTGAAGTCCAGCTTCAGCTGCTTCTCGGTGAGGAAGGGAAGGTATTCCCTCTCGAAATACGACATAAAGAGGGAGAGGTGATGCATCTCTTTCTGGGCCGCGGTTGGAGGAACGTCCCGGGGGCTGAAGGGCGCGGCACGGCGGCCTGGCGGCAGGGCATCGTTGGCGGCGACCAGCCGTCGGAGTATGGGAAACTCCGCCAGCTCATCCTCCCCCGCCCCCTTCTCCTCCAGATCGCTCCCGTTGATGACATTGACGGCAAGAATCTTGGCCCGATAATCGCGCAGGTCCTTCAGCTTCGCCTCGACCCTTTCTCTCTGGTCGGGATCAGGAGTTGTCTTGAAGACGATCTCGTACTGCCGGACGAGCCTGTTCAGCCGCTTCAGCTCCTCCTCTGGCGTCATGGACGGAGTTTATCATTGGCCAGGGTGAAAGAAAAGCCCTTGCGCCTTCCCGTGGGGTGACGCAAGGGCGTTGAGTGCCGCAAAAGATCTCTACCAGCCGTCGGACATGTCGTCCGAGTCCCTGCTGGATTCTCCGAAGAGATCGGTGACGGCGCGCATGTCATCGAAATACACGTAGTAGGTGCCGTACGACTCCAGGGGATCGCAGTCGATCTGCAGACCGGTGATCCTGATCCCGCTGTGGTACGTGTAATGATACTCCGTCTGGACGATGCTCGGCGGGATTGCCACCGTGAGCTTCTTCCAGCCGGTAAAATTCAACGGCCCCACGACCAGCTCCTGCGCCTGCCCGCGGAAGTCTTCGAACTGTAGCCGCAGGACGTGGTTGAAGTTCCTGCCCACCACCCAGAGGGAAACCGTCTTCACGACCCCCTCGATGGGAATGGGGTTCAGCGGGTGGACGGAGAAATAGCTGGCCCCGCGGCGGAAGAATGCCACCTTCACGCCGAGCACATACTTGTCGTCTTCCTTGATGCCCAGCTTCGCCTCGTCGGGAATCTGTACCTTGCCCGCGGGAGAGCCCGCCATGCGTTTGACCTCAGCGACGCCCATGTCGAGGGGCATCGCCGGGTACCAGAACGCGGCGTCTTCGAACTTCTCCACCGAGACTTCCTTGAGCAGCTGCTGGGCCTGGTCCTTGCCGATCTCCGCCGCGTTGGGGGTCCCCGCGTCGACGTTCTGCGCGAAGGCGGGCACGCAGAGGAGGAGGGAGGCGGCAGCGAGCAGGGCGATCGTCAGTCGTGTTTTCATCTTCGCGTCTCCTATTTCGTTCCCTGCTGCCAGAGGTTGTTCAGATAGTCAGGGTCCGCGAGATCCTCGCCGTCAAAGCGTGACTCGAAGAGGTCGGTGATGACGTTCACTTCGTCCAGGAAGAAGTAAAAATCGTCGACCTTCTCGTCAGGAGCGGTCCAGAGCACCAGCTTGGTGAGCTCCAGCCCCGCGTAGCGGGGGATGTACTTGCGTGACTGCGGGATTGCCCCCGAGACGGTGGCCACGAGATCCTTCCACCCGACGAACAGCAGCGACCCCATGTGGAGGACGTGGTCGATCCCGCGGTAGTCCCTGATGTAGGCGTCGAGCCAGAAATTGTAATTCGAGCCCCACAGCCACATGCTCAGCGACTGCACCCTTCCCGGCAGTGGCAGCGAAGCGGGCACCAGCTTTCCGGATGAGTCCTTCTTCGCGGGTATCATCTCAATGTAATTGTAAGATTTGCGGTCGAACTTGCCATGGACGCCCATCGCGTACAGGGCCCTGTTGTCCTTGTTGTGCCCGTAGAGCGATTCAGGCCACGCCTTCACGATTTCCATCTGCGGGAAACCCTGCGTGGCGAACTTGCTCCCCTGCACGATCCAGTTCCCGGCGGTGGCAGGATCATCGAAGGTCGCGATGTTTCTCGACGCTATCGTCTGGGTAAACTCGTCACCCATGACGAGCGCGGGGGAGAAAAAGAGTCCCACTGCAAGCACCGCGCCGAGGAGCGGTCTCAATCCTGGCCTCATGCCCGTCTCCTTCCATATTCAAAGCGGCAATTCTTCAGAGTTCGATTCAACGGAAATTATATTTCGGGGGGTACCCCTTGTCAAATCTTTTTGTGGTACACGCTTTCCGCGTGGTACGAGCTGCGCACATAGGGGCCCGATTCCACGACCGAAATCCCCTCGCGCTGCGCGATGAGGGCAAGCTCGGCGAACTCCTCAGGGAGGACGTATCGCTTTACAGGCACGTTGTCCCACCGCGGCCTGAGGTACTGGCCGATCGTCAGGATGGATGCTCCGGCCGCGGCGAGGTCCCCGAAGAGGGAGGTGAGCTCCTCGTGCGTCTCTCCCAGCCCCACCATGATTCCGCTCTTGATCTTGCCCGAGCATGAGGCGCGCGCCATGCGCAGGACTTCGAGTGACCTCTCGTAGCTTGCCCCCTGCCTGACCGCCGGGTAGAGCGAAGCGACCGTTTCGAGGTTGTGGCCGAACACCTGGATGGGAAGTGCGGCAACGGCAGCCACCGGTTCCACGCGGCCCTGGAAATCGGGCACGAGCAGCTCGATCCCGATATCCGGGAGCGTCGCGCGAAGGTCGGTGACAACCCGGGCAAAGTGCCCTGCCCCGCTATCCGGCAGGTCGTCACGCGTCACTGAGGTGATGACGGCGTAGCGGATGGACATGGTCTTCACCTGCTCCGCGATGCGCTTCCCCTCATCGGCATCCAGCGGTGTCGGCGCGCCATGCTCAACGGCGCAGAACCCGCAGTTGCGCGTGCAGTGATTGCCCATGATGAGAAACGTCGCCGTTCCCGAGCGGAAACATTCGGAGAGGTTGGGACATTTCGCGGACTCGCACACGGTGTGCAGGCCGGACCCCGCAATGGAGGCCTTTCTCTCCATGACACCCGCCGTCATCGGCACCTGCTTGCGCAGCCATGCCGGCCGCCGCAGCTCTGTCTCGCTCATTTACCCTCCACAAGAGAAAGCATCTCGCGCGGGACCTGCCGCGCGCGGCCGCTGACCAGCCGCACCGGGCCCCTCACCTCCCGCGTCTCTCCCCGGCTGCCCAGAGCGCGGGCAATACCGCCGGGGATGTCCTCCTCCACCGACAGGAACACCTGCCGGGGGAACGCACCTGACGGGGACCAGTCACCGACTACGGCGCTGCCCCCTGCCCCCTTGAGAACCTCAAGTGCCCAGGCATCGAGTGATCCCATGCCCAGGAGGAACACCTCGACCCCTTCCTTGCGCATCTCTTCCACCGCGGTCTTCACCGTGGTCTTGTCGATGCGATCCGTGAGGGTGCGAATGACGGGACGGCTTCCGTCGAGAACCCGCGCCGCCCCATCGCTGAATGCCTCGATCTCCGCCGGTTCGAGCACGGGAGACGGGGAGAGAAGGACCGCGATCCGCGCGCCAAGGGAACCGCCGCCCGACCCCGCCGCGGCCGTCACGGCCGTCCCCGCCGCGGCTCCCGCCGCGCGGAATGCTTCACGGCGATCGAAGAGCAGCGTCACCGTGTTCGGCGGAAGATCCGCGGTGGCCGCGCCGCCCAAAAGGATGAAACGGGTGCGGGCATTCTGCGGCGCGTACAGGCGCCAGTCGAAGGACAGGAGCGGCCCGACCACTACGGCGCGATAACGGCCGGCCGTTGCCTCGGCGGCGAGGCGTTCGGCGGAGCGCTCCGCCTGGGCGCTGACCGCCAGGCGCGGCATGTATCCGTGCATAATGCCCGCGAGGTCCAGGGACAGCGCCAGGCGGGGTCCTCCGTCAAGGGACGCCCAGTATGGCCGCTCGAAGGCAAAGAGCAGCCGCCCGTTCCAGCATCCGGCGAGGAACAGGGGACTCAGCAGCGTCAGGGTGAGCGCAATACGCCATTTCACGGAAGCGACGGGGACCTCGAACCCTTGACAGTCTACGCCAGCCAGGGGATACTCGTCCATAGGTTTCGGAGGAGAATCAATGGTCAGTTTCAAGCAACTCGGTCTCGTGAACACCCGTGAGATGTTCCACAAAGCGATGGCAGGCAAGTACGCCATCCCCGCCTACAACTTCAACAACATGGAGCAGCTGCAGGCCATCATCCAGGGCTGCATCAACAGCCGCTCACCGGTCATCGTGCAGGTATCAAAGGGAGCGCGCAAGTACGCCAACCAGATCCTCCTGCAGTACATGGCGCAGGGCGCGGTGGAGGTCATCAAGGCGTCAGGGGTCCCCATTCCAATGGCCCTTCACCTCGATCACGGTGATTCCTACGAGACGTGCGTCTCCTGCATCGAGAGCGGGTTCTCATCCGTCATGATCGACGGCTCAGCCCACCCCTACGAAAAAAACGTCGAGCTGACGAAGAAGGTCGTCGAGTACGCGCACAAGCACGACGTCACGGTGGAAGGCGAGCTGGGCGTCCTGGCCGGCATCGAGGACGAGGTGCACGCCGCGACCTCTCATTACACCAACCCTGACGACGTGGAAGACTTCGTGAAAAAGACCGGCGTGGACAGCCTCGCCATCTCCATCGGTACCTCGCACGGCGCCTACAAGTTCAAGATCAAGCCGGGCGACCCGATGCCCACGCTCCGCTTCGACATTCTCGAAGAGGTCGAGCGCAGGATCCCCGGGTTCCCCATCGTCCTGCATGGATCCTCCTCGGTGCTCAAGGAGTACGTGGACATCATCAACAAGTTCGGCGGGAAGATGTAAGGCGCTGTGGGCATTCCCGAGGAACAGCTGCGCAAGGCGGCGTGCTCGGCGGTCTGCAAGATCAACATCGACTCCGATGGGCGGCTGGTCATCACCGCGATGATCCGCAAGGTGTTCGCAGAGAACCCGAAGGAGTTCGACCCGAGGATGTACCTGGGACCTGCCCGCGAGGAGCTTACGAAGCTGATCGAGCGGAAAAACAAGGACGTCCTGGGCAGCGCCGGCCGCGTTTAGAGCGGTCGCTCCTGGCGACATTCGCGGTCGCTCCTGGCGACATTCGCGTGAGC
>JBEKVA010000117.1:0-11017 GCA_049514475.1 Spirochaetia bacterium | reverse complement strand
CGGGCCTTTCCGTCGATGACCTGCAAGGCCCCCTCGGGGCAGTTGGGAATGCACAGCCCGCAGCCGTTGCACTTCCCTTCGTCTATGGTGATGATCGTGCGTGTACTCATGGACCAACAGTACCTCCCGCGGGCGTGGGCGTCCTTGACGTGGATCAATACCGCGGAATCGGGGTACAGTGGCGCCGGAGCGACGTTATGGACATCACGGAGCTGCTGAAGCAGTCCGATTTCTTCAAATCAATCTCCGCCTCCTCGCGCGCGGCGGTGGCCGCGATCTGCATTCCCAAGGTGCTTCAGAAGCGGGAGATGCTCTTCATGGAAGGGGAGAAGGGCCAGGCCATGTTCCTCATGGCGCAGGGCGCCGTGCAGCTTTTCAAGACCTCTGCCGAAGGGAAGGAAGTGGTCATCAAGCTGGTCAGGGCCGGGGAAATCTTCGGCGAGGCCATCCTCTTCGAGCAGGAGCTCTATCCAGTTAGTGCCTGCGCGCTGACCCCCGTCGAGGTCTTCCTCCTGCCGCGTCGGCAGTTCGACTGCCTGCTGGAGGAGGAAGGGTTCCGCCGCGATTTCATCGGCATGCTCCTGGCGAAACAGCGCTACCTGGCCGACCAGATTTTTCGCCTCTCGGCGCTGGACGTGGAGCAGCGGTTCTTCCACTTCCTTCGGGAACAGTACGGGGAGAGGGAGGAGTACCGCATCGACGTGACCAAGAGAGAGGTTGCCGCTGCCATCGATGCGCTCCCCGAAACCCTCTCACGCCTTCTGCTGAAGCTCCGCGAGGAAGGGGTGGTGCGGTGGGACGGGGAGGCGCTGCACCTCCGCAAGGGGTTCTGGTCACCGTAGCCGCGGCTGATTTTCTCTCAGTTCGTTTCCGGTCGTGCCACTTCACCTCCCCGTGCGCTCCGTCAGCCGCAAAGCTGTTCAGCAGCTGGGAGAGCAGCCGAAAGGAACCGATATGCTCACGGACATACGATCAGGATCGTATCGAGAGCTGGCGGAAAAACTGCGCAGGGACTGAAAGTGCCGCTCTTTCAATTGTCAAGGGGTCGGCTTTAAGCTCATCGAGCTGCAAGCTGCCAGAGCGAGGTGATTTCAGCCACACGCGCCGCGTGCAGCAGGTCTGTAGGATCTGCCGCCTTGGGGTGATGCGGACGCACGTCCAGCTTGCCCGTTACCGTCAGCCCTGCATTGTCGATGGCCTTCATCAACTGCTCTCTTGACCGCAGTCCCAATCGCTCCGCAATATCGGAAAGGACCAGCCAGCCCGCTCCGCCAGGCTCGAGGTGCACAGAGAGCCCATTTATGAATCCGAGCAGCATGCGGCTCTCATGGTCATACACCGCGTGTTCCAGCGGGGAACTTGGCCGCGCGGGTATCCACGGTGGATTACAGACAATAAGAGGTGCACGGCCTTCTGGAAACAGATCGGCATATATGACTTTCACCTGCGCGTCCATCCCAAGCCGTGCAATGTTTTCCCTGGCACACACCAGTGCGCGCGCATCTTGATCAGTAGCAACCACCCGTGCCATTCCACGCTGCACCAGGACGGCAGCCAGCACGCCGGTCCCCGTGCCAATATCGAAGGCCAAATCCAGCGATGGCAGCGGTGCTTCGGCCACCAGGGTCACATACTCCCTGCGAATTGGAGAAAAGACACCATAGTGCGGATGAATGCGATTGTGCAGTTCAGGAATCGCCATGCCCTTCTTACGCCATTCATGAGCGCCAATCAAACCCAGCAGTTCCCGCAGCGAGACGATGGAAGCTTGCTCGCCGGGACCATATGCCTCGATGCAGGCTTGCCGCACATCGGGCGAACGTTTCAGGGGCACGCGGTAATCGCTCTCCAGCGGCACCAGCAGCATGCCCAGTACGTGCGCGCGCAGCGCCTGTTTCTGGCGCTCCCTGTGAAACGCCTCGACAAGCAACGGCAATTGATTGGCTAATGTGCGCGTTGCTCGCCGCGGCCTGCGTTCCAGACGGCGCGAAAGAGCTTGCAGCATTTGGCGGGCGTTGTTGAAATCACCACGCCAAAGGATCGCAGTACCATTGGCAGCAAGACGATAAGCAGCATCTGCGGTGAGACCGTCGTCCGCAACCACTACGTGTCCAGGTGGAAGTACTCCGCTTTCGGATCTCCAGAGGGCTGAGAATTGTTTCCCGGCTTCACTCCAGGTGATCAAGGGAAGATCATTCACAGGAAGATCCCACGTTGGCGGTGGCAATTCTCAAATATGGCTAACATAGGGTTAACGCGCGCCAGTCTGTGATCGGCCAGCATAGACAACACAGAACCAAGCGATGGTTTCGTTAAAAGCGTATACGTCGCGTTCAACGACTTGTTAGGGCACGTCAGAAATGCCAGTTCTGCTCTCTGATAAGTTCCAAGATGTTCATGGATCTGATTCCCAATTCCCTGCAGACATCGGGGATATTGGGTCGCAATAGGCTGTTGGTGAGTCTCTCTCCAGTGACAACTGCGCTGTTCTCAATCTGGGCGAGTGCAATGACAAACGGATCGGCACCAGATCTGTTGGATCGGGTATCAAGGAGCTTTGGATATTGAGACAATATGTTAGTAACCGCCATCTGTATGCGATCATCCAATTCTACGAAGAAGCCGTCCCTACCCGCCGCCCAGGCGAGAACCTCGTCATCCTTTCTTTCGAGTTCGACCCTAACTTCATCGGTTGCGCGGAGAGAGCCGCCGGCGATTAGTATATCCATGCTAGTCCACAATGCCGGAAATACATCAGGTGGATAGTAGCGTCTCCACGCGTCGAGGATTGAACTTGTATCAACGCTGTATTCCATCAACTAGTTCTCGAGAACGGACTTCGAAGCGAGAGCCTGCTCGACCCTTTGAAGATGCTTGAGCCTTATCCCAAGGTATTCCGAAACGTCAGCCGAGGTAATCCTCTCTTTGTGATAATTCTCGAGTACAAGATTGGCAAAGTATGTTCCTGCTTGACTAAGTGCTTGGACGTATGGCGGCGCGAAGCCTTCCCTTTCCTTCTTGCTTTGGAGGAACTCCTGATAATACTGATCCACCTTGTCCTCATAGAATGCGTTGTCTGTCTTGCCCAAGATGAGAAGTCTTCGCAAGACGACTTCTCGACTGATTGAGTACCTGCGTGACAAGGCCGAGATTGCTTCATCTGTCCAGACAGGGCCGCGATTTGACGAAACGATTCTGTCACTCAACAATGTCCGAGTGGGCACGAGTACCGTTCCTGCTACCCTGTTGCAGAAAACCTCTTTGGCGTTGTCTTCGGCATTGACGCCGCTGCCTTCTCTCATGTCGCACAGTCCGCTCTCATTGAGAAGGATGTGTGCGAGTTCGTGAAGAATCGTAAATATCCGGCCGTTTGGCGCATCGGCCGAATTCAGGATGATGATGGGGAGGGGCTTCTGGTTTATGGAAATCCCCCGCATTTCAGTCATGTCGACCCTTGAGGCCTGAAAAACGAGGATGCCCTGAGCCTCAACAGATGTCTTCCATACATTCAGAGCCTCATATGGAGTCCGCCAGTTGACCTGTTCATCCAGACTGATTGCGAGACGTTGACGTAGAGTGTCAGCGAACAAATCAGGGTCCGAAATGCTTGCGTCGATTTCGGGCATGAGTGCAGCGCTGGACCCAGATAGTTCTATTAGCTCAAGCGCAATGCTCCTTCTTTCCAGCGCCCTGCGAATTTCAAAGGTAAGGTTGCTCCTGTCTAGTCCCTCACCGCTGCCCGGAAGCCGGCGAAAATCATGGAGCATTGGCATGAAATCGTCGGGCGGCTCTGAAAGGTAAAAGAGAGCAAGAGGCCTCCTATAGACAGACGCCAGCTTTCGAGCCTGGGTGATCGTCGGTCTTTCGGTTGCCTGCTCCCAGGAGATCAGTTTGGAAGCCGCTACCGCCGTCCTACGGGCCGCTTCCTCAGGAGATAGTCCGGCCTTCAGTCGCGCCCAAGCAAGTACATCAGCGTTTACGAGCGCCTCGACGTGTGCCGCCATATCGTTTCCCAATCCTACCTCAGTTCAGATTGCCACTCAAGAACCCACCTGGACTACGACGCCCCGATGATCATTTCTGATTGAGTCAACAGCTCCCAACCCGAGCACAATAATGTGCCCTAACAATATATTATTGCTTCTTTACGCAGAAGGACGGGAGGACGTCTTTTGCCGACAACCCCATCCATCGATGGGCAATCGACGACCGCACCCCTGGCCTGCGGCGGATTGCGGACACGTTCCGCTATCCAGCCATCGAGCGCCTCGACTGAGGAGGGAAGGGCAAGGGAGGGGGAGGCCGCCCGCGGCGCGCGCAGGCGCCCCCCCATTCCTTTAGTTCTTGCTCTTGTCCACCAGGCGGTTCTTGGCGATCCAGGGCATCATGGAGCGCAGCTTCTCACCCACCTTCTCAAGCTGGTGCGCAGCGCCCTGCTCACGCATCTTCAGGAAATCCTTGCGGCCTTTCTTCTGGTTCTCCGCCATCCAGTTTTTCGCAAAAGTGCCGTCCTGGATCTCGGCGAGGACCTTCTTCATTTCCTTCTTCGTCTGGTCCGTGATGATCCGCGGCCCGGTGACGTAGTCACCGTATTCCGCGGTGTCAGAGACGGAGTAGCGCATCAGGGAAAGCCCGCCCTCGTAGATGAGATCGACGATCAACTTCATCTCGTGGATGCACTCGAAGTACGCCATCTCGGGCGCGTAGCCTGCTTCCACCAGAGTCTCGAAGCCGGCCTGCATCAGGTGCGTGACTCCTCCGCAGAGCACCGCCTGCTCACCGAAGAGGTCGGTCTCGGTTTCCTCGCGAAAGCTCGTCTCTATGACGCCCGCCTTCGCGCCGCCGATGGAGAGCGCATAGGCAAGCGCCGTCTGGCGCGCCTTGCCCGTGGGATCCTGGGCAATGGCGATGAGGCAGGGCACCCCGAAGCCCAGCTCGAACTGGCGGCGCACCGTGTGGCCCGGACCCTTGGGGGCGATCATGGCCACGTCGACACCCTCTGGCGGCTTTATCTGGCCGAAGTGGATGTTGAACCCGTGCGCGAAGAGCAGCGTCTTCCCCGGAGTCATACCAGGCGCGATGTCCTTCTTGTAGACCTCTCCCTGCAGGTGATCCGGGATGAGGATCATCACCACGTCAGCGGCGGCAACCGCGGCAGCCGTCTCCATGACCTTCAGGCCCGCCTCAGCGGCCTTCTTGGCCGAAGGGCTTCCCGCCCGCAGGCCGACCACAACCTGGACGCCCGAGTCGCGAAGGTTGTTGGAATGGGCGAACCCCTGGCTGCCGTAGCCGATTACGGCGACCTTCTTGTCGCGTATCCATTCCGGCTTGATGTCCTTTTCATAGAAGATATTCATCGTGCTCCCCCTGAGGCATGGTACATACGCAAGTGAAAAAGTCAACAATTCGGCGTCGGACGCCTGGCCAAGCAGGGCGAGGCCTAATTCTCCAGTATCGTGATCTCCACCCGGCGGTTCATTCTCCTGCCTTCCTCTGTGGCATTGTCCCCGAGGGGGGAATTGGCGCCCATTCCCCGCGCCGTCACCTGCTCGGCCTGCCGCGCGCCTATTGAAAGCAGGAAGTCCGCGGCAGCCCGCGCCCTCTGCTCGGACAGCTTCTGATAATCCTGCTCGGTGTAGCCCGGCGCGCGGGCGGTGAACCCCGCGATGGCAATGTCCCGATCGGGGTATTTCTTCAGTACCTCGGCAAGGCGGCGCAGCTTGTCCTGCTCTGCCGGAAGCAGGGTGTCCGAGTTCGGGGGGAAGTTCACGTTTTCCAGCGTGATTGTCACCCCCTGGTCGGTCGGCCTGACGGTGACGTCGGGGATGTGCTGGGTGTCGATCTGCTGCTGGATCTCTCCGGTGACCCTCGCCCGATCCAGGCGCTCGGCCTCGATGAGCCGCCCGTCCGCATCGCCCGTGTACTCCACCTCGTCTCCCGACGTGAAGGAGAACACGAAGTCGAACTCCTCCTCGTAGAAGATGGGCCGGCCGCCGGCCCGGTCCCACCAGTACTTCTGGTGGGAGTACCCGGCAACGCGCGTGGGGTACATGCCGGCGCCCCGCGGCGGGGTCACCTTGTGGAAGATCTCGTAGTTGATGGCGATGACGGCACAGTCGATGCCGTCGCGCGTTTCATTGGCAAGATAGGTGTAGTCGGCGGTGATGGGAAACTGGAACGGCTCGGCAATCCCGAAGTTCAGGCGAAAGTCGTGCGCCTCGTTTCCCTGCGCCACCCAGGTGCCTTTCAGCGGCACGTCCCCCTCGGGAAAGAGCGGGACGTTGCGCACCACGGGCATGAAGTAGGAGGGATCGATGATATAGGTCCCCCGGCCGTCCCGCCAGAAAAGGGAGTGGTAGTCCTCGCTCCAGGCATAGGTGTTCGTCGAACCGTAGGTCCGCTCCGAGGTCTGAAAAGTGACATCGTGGTAGCCGGCGTCCCCCTTCGTGTCGGTGACGGTGACGGCGATCTTGTTCAGGATGTCTGCATCGTGGGAGAAGGCGCCGTTCACGGCCACCGACTCGTGGACCGTGGAGACGATCCGGTACTCCTCGCCTTTCGTGTAGGAAAAGCGGAAAACGTCCGCGGAAAGCGCGGAGGCCGCGGCGAGTACGAACACCGGGAGCCAGAAGAGCAGCTTGTTTCGCATCCCATCACCTTTCGGGCGACGACTGTTCCTTGACACCGCCCACCCATTCCACTATCCTCGGTAAAAATAGATGCACGTGGTACGACAACCATCACAGGACGAAATTCTCACGGTCTTCCGCAAGGCCGGTTTTACGTCTCTGACACCCTTTCAGGACAAGTTAATCCCCTTGCTGTTGAGGGGCAAGGATCTGGCCGTGGAGCCAACGACAGGGTCCGGCAGGACGGTCGGCTTCATGCTGCCACTCATCCTCGGGCTGCGCGGGGCGGGTCTCGCCCCCCGGGCGGTCATCCTTGCCTCCGATGCGCAGGAAGTCGCCAAGATGACGCGCGCGTACACCCGCTTCTCACGCGTCGTGCGGGACGCGCCGGTTTTCGTGCCCCTCGGAGAGACCGACGATGCCCGCCGCGAGCAGCGGCGGCTGGAGAAAGGGGCCACGATCGTTGCCGGGACGGCGGACAGGGTCATCGACCACATCCGCCGGGGCGGCATTGGCTTCAAGGAGCTGCAGACCCTCATCGTGCAGGAACCGGAAGGGGAGACCAGGGCCGATTTCGTCAAGGACGTGCAGTTCATCTTCGCGAAGATCACCGAACGGCCGCAGGTAATCTTCTTTGCCCATTCGCCGCTGAACGAGGAGAACGAGCTTTTCAAGCTCCTCCACCACCCGGCGGTCCTGGACGCGGGAGCACCCGCACCCGCTGCGGCGGAGGCTTCGACACACTTCTTTGCCGTTGCCGAGGGCATGGTGCGTACGGAGCTTTTGGCGCGGATCATCCTGGGCTGCCGCGTCTCCTCCGCCATCGTGCACTACGGGCCGCGGGTCGACCCACGGAGGATCGCGGAGGCGCTGCAGCCGCGCGGGCTTCGCGCGCTGCTCCTGCATCCAGGCAGCGGCGCCGGTGCGGCCGGCCCGCGTTCGGCGGCGGAGCGCCGCCGGGCCCTTGTTTCCTTCGCCCAGGGCGAGGGGGACGTGCTTCTCGCTCCCCTTGCCGCGGGCGCGCTCGCTGCGGCGGAGCAGGAAGAGCTTTCCCCGTCGCATGTCATTTTTTTCGACCTCCCCGCGGGAGGAGTCCGTCCAGCGGTCGGTATCGGCAGAGGATCGACGATCGTCGCTCTGGCGGATCCCGGGCAGGAGAAGGAGCTCAGCAAGCTCCAGGAGGCGGTCGGCGTGGCTATCAGCAGGCGGGAAATTCCCAGCGATGAAGAGGTGCTCACGGGCGCCATCGACAGGGTCCTGAAGCGCATGCAGGACGAGGACAAGGGCGAGCTTGCACAGCTACGCTCCCGTATCCGCAGGCAGGTGCCTCTCCTCCAGCGCCCGCTGTTCATGGCATCCCTGCTGAAGTCGCTGCTCCCCGCGGGCGCTTCCGCGGCGGCGGCAGCCATTTCCCGGCCGGCGGAAACCGGTCGTGCGGCCCGCACCGCGGCGCCTGCCCCGGCCCCGACCCCCGAGGCCGCCAAACCCTCGCGCGGCAGGTTCGGCAGGAACACGGCCGGCGGCCCCGCCCTTGCCCGCGGCCCCAGGTCCGTCGAAGGGCAGCCGGGGCCCCGCCCCGAAACGAAATCCACGGACTACCATGGCGAGTCCAGCAGCGCGGGCGGGAACTTCACCCAGCTTTTCGTGAGCATCGGGAGGAACCGACGAGTTTTCTCGCACGACCTGGTCGCGCTGTTCAACGAAAAGCTCTCACTGGCCCCCGGGGACATCGGGGACGTGCGGGTATTCGAGAAGTATTCGTTCGTCGACATCTCCCCCGCGCGGGCGGGTGAGGCGATAGAGAAGCTCTCCGGCACACAGCTGAAGGGCCGCACCATCGCCGTCAATTACGCAAAGAAGAAGGAAGAAAAAGAGGAGACGTGACGGTTACCGACCGTGCGACCTTCGCCGACAGCGCCGCCGCACCCTCCACCATACCCGGTGGATTTGTCGGCGGATTTGGCGCCGCCGTAACCGCCACCCTGTCCGGATGCGAGGTGGAAATCGGCTGCGGCAACGGCCACTTCCTCTGCGCGTACGCACTGGAAAACATCGACACGCATCTCATCGGCATCGACATCAAGGAGAAACGCTGCCTCAAGGCCCGCGAGAAGATGGAGAAGCGCGGGCTTCGCAATGTGACCATCGTCCGGGGCAACGCAGAGGCATTCCTGCGCGACCTTGCCCCCGGCTCCGTCGATGCGTTCCACATCTACTTTCCCGACCCCTGGCCGAAGAGCCGGCATCGCAAGCGAAGGTTCTTCACACTGGAGAACCTCCAGCAGATGCACGACAGGCTGCGCATCGGCGGGCGGCTGTACTTCGGAACCGACTTCTTCGACTACTACATCCAGGCCAAGGTCCTCGTCGCCCTGCACCATGGGTTCCACCTCAGCGATGCCCCGCTGCCGCAGGCCGTCCTGACCTCGCTGTACGGGCAGAAGGCCAGCGGCGCGAAAAAGTCCATCCACCTGTTTTCGGCGGCCCGCTCAGCGGATGAGCAGTGCGAGGAGCACGAACATCAGCGGGAGATTCACGACGACATTCAGGGTGATGAAAAGGCCTGAGACGATCTCGTACCTGAGCGCCACGCGCTCGCTCTCCCGGGAGATCGCATCGGGGTCACCCGGCACGAAGACCTGCTCCGCCATCGGGTCCTCTGGTTTTTTCAGCATGACACCACCGGCGGATTCACTGTAGGAAGCAAACACCACCGACTCCCCCGGCGTCGCACGTGTGCGGCCGCGTTCCCGTGGGGGCAGCTCGACGGCCACCTTGCGGATGTCTGCCGGGAGCTGCACGCGAATCCCGTTGCTGACCATGACATTCGGCTCATCCGGCGCCGTCGTTCCCCGCAGCATGAGATATGGCTCCCTGTCAGGCAGGAGGGCGTCCCGACGCGTCTCCGCGCCGCCGTATTCGGCGGATTTGGCGCTGCCGTCGGGGCCGGGAAAATACCGCAGGGGGAGGCGCACCACGTCCCTCTGCGCGCGCATGACGCGGGCCTTTTTCCAGAAGGAACGGTAGGCAAAATAGAAAGGGAACCCGGGGGGAAGAAACGGGGAGACGGGTGCCAGGCCGACGGTCAGGGCGAGCAGGGCGATCCCGCGCGCCTCGGTATGGCCGGCAAGGAGAGAGAACCCGAGCAGCAGCAGGGACAGGGAGCCGATGGCCACGGAGGGCAGCGTGAAGGAGTTCATGTACTCGTTGCGCTGCCTGCCGCTGCCGATTGCCCGGGAAACAATGCTCTCCCTCGAGCAATCGTGGATGACCACCAGCAGGGGCGTCTCCCGGTCGCCGCGGAAGACCCCGCGCCCCTCCTCGGCGTAAAGGACGCCGCCGAGAAATATCGGCGTGCCTTCCGGCAGGGAAAAGATCCTGCTCCAGGGGACGCTCCGCAGCTCCCCCCCGGCGGCCCCGCGGTCCCCCGGGGCCTGCTCGGTGCCGCCCTCGGACTCGGGGATCAGGTAGACGCGAACCCCGCGCAGCTCCGCGGCTACCGAGAGCCTGCCGTTGGTGATCCAGATCCTGTCATCCCCCTGGATGGCCTCCAGGGTGCCGAAAAAGCGGCACTTTCCCACGGCGGCGGAACGCTCCCGGCCGATGGCGGCGGGCCCCGCCGTGGGGTAGCGGGACACCTCGATAACCGTCCTGCGGAACGTCCTCCACTGGGCGCGGACGATGAACGCTCCGATGGCGGGAAATGCCGTGTAGAACAGGGCTGCAATACCGATAATGAGGACGAGATACCAGATCATATCCTGTATTGATAAACGGCGTGCAATCCTTTAGGCTCGATCATATCATGGTTGAGAGAGTAATCGTAGGGCCGTGGAAGACAAATTGTTATATCTACTCCAGCACCAAGAAAGAATGCATCATAATCGATCCGGGAGGGGATGAGGGGGAGATCGCTTCCCGCGTCGATGTGCTGAACATGGTGCCCGTGGGCATTGCCCTCACCCACGGTCACGTTGACCATGTCGCCGCCCTGGGGCGGCTCTGCGAGGGGTACGCCAATCGCGGCTACAAGCTGCCCATCGCCATCAACCCGGCAGACCGCAAGTACCTTGGCTCGGGGGGGCTGGAATCCCACAGGGAGAGCCTCGAGCTGGCAGGGCTTGACGGGCTGAGCTTCTTCCCCGAGGACTCCGTGGAGCTGCCGAAGGCTGACGTACGTCTGAAAGACGGTGACCACCTCTTCGGCATGGAGCTGGTGGTGCTTGAAACCCCTGGGCACACTCCTGGCAGCTGCTGCTTCTACGCGGAGAAGGAAGGCATCCTTTTCTCGGGAGACACGCTGTTCTTCGACGGCATTGGGCGCACGGACCTGCCCGGGGGCAGCGAGAAGAAGCTCAAGGAAAGCATCCAGAGAAAGATCGCCGTCC
>JBEKVA010000116.1:0-11052 GCA_049514475.1 Spirochaetia bacterium | reverse complement strand
AAGAAGCCGGCGGCCTCCGACACCGACATGCAGGTGATCTCGTGGATGTTCTTCCCGCCCACCGTCACGGCGAGCACTTCCGGTTTCAGCCGTCGCCCGCCGCATGTGGGGCACTCCTTCTGGGACATGAAGCCTTCCATCCACTCCTTGACCTGCTCGGAGCTGGATTCGAGGTAACGGCGCTTCAGGTCATTGAGAACGCCGCGGAAGCCTGATTCGTATTCCCACTTTCCCCTGCCGTCCTTGCTCTGGTAGCGGAAGCCGATCTTCTCCGAGGAGCCCCGCAGGATTGCCTCAAACACCTTCTTCGGAAGGTCCTCCAGCGGGGTATCCAGGGTGAAGCCGAAATGCTTTGCCAGAGATTCGAACTGGCTGCGGTACCAGTTGGCCTTTGGATTGTACGGTGCGATGCCGCCGTCGTTGAAGGAGAGCGAGGGATCCGGGACGACCAGATCGGGATCGAACTCCAGGGTGACACCGAGACCCGAGCAGTCAGGGCAGGCGCCGAAGGGGTTGTTGAAGGAGAAAAGGCGCGGCTGCAGCTCGGGAACGCTGATGCCGCAGGTGGCGCACGCGCTCTTCTGCGAGAAGAGGAGCTCCTTTTCCCCATCTTTCTCCCTGACCAGGGCGATAAGGGTTCCCCCGGCGGTCTCCAGGGCCCCCTCGACCGACTCGGCAAGCCGTCGGCGCGTATCAGGGGCAACGACGAGCCGGTCCACGACGATCTCGATGGAGTGCGCGCGCCGCTTGTCCAGGGAGATGTCCTCCTCCAGGGCACGGATCTCCCCGTCGATACGGGCACGCACGTATCCCATGCGCTTCGCGTCCTCCAGGATCTTCTGGTGCTCGCCCTTCTTCGCGCCCACCAGGGGGGCCAGGAGCTGCAGCCGCGTTCCCTGCGGGAGCACCAGCAGGGAATCCACGATCTGGTCCACCGACTGCTCCTGGATTTCCCGGCCGCAGTTGGGACAGTGGGGAATGCCGACCCGGGCGAAAAGGAGGCGGAGATAGTCGTAGATTTCCGTGACGGTTCCCACCGTCGAGCGCGGGTTGCGATGGGTGGTCTTCTGCTCGATGGCGATGGCCGGCGAAAGTCCCTCGATGTAATCGAGGTCGGGCTTGTCAAGCCGACCGAGGAACTGCCGCGCGTAGGAGGAGAGGGACTCCACGTACCGCCTCTGCCCTTCGGCGAATATCGTGTCGAAGGCCAGGGATGACTTGCCTGATCCGCTGAGGCCCGAGATGACGACCAGGGCGTCCCGAGGTATCTCCAGGTCGATGTTCTTGAGGTTGTGCTCCCGGGCACCCCGAATGATGATCTTTTTCATTCCAGCGGCTCAGCCCTGTCTCCGCTTCGCCCCTCAGGCCCCTCGGCGGGGCCGCCATTTTCGGCGGCAGCCTGCGGGACAGGCTGACGTACTTTTTCCCTGGTCGGGCGTTTCTTTGGCGCCCGGGAAGACGATTTTTTGCGGCTCTTCGTGGATGCCACGTAAAAAACAAGGGGCAGGAGAAACATGAGCAGGAGGCATACCGCGATGATCTGCCACGAGCTGAAGAGGCGTAGATACAGCGCGGAAGATTCCATCGGGCCATACTACCGTCCCTCCCCAGGGATGGCAAGGGTTGGCGCGAATCAGCCCTTCTGGGTGTTTGGATGTTTTGAGCGGTCCTGCTACTCTACCGCCCCCCTGGCTTCACTCGGCCCCGGTCCGCGACGCCCACGGACCCTGAGGGGGTGGAAGTCAACGTCTGTTCATGTGCCGCAGTGGGCCTCATTTCATCGTAGACGTATCGCTTCCCCCGCAGCCACGAGGCCCCCGCCGCGACAAGCATCATCACAAGGGAAAAGAAGAAGGTAATGCGCATCCCATGCATGAAAGGTCCCGAAATGAGGTCTGGGAAAAAAGTCTTGCCCGTAATGTATGCCGCTCTCTGCGGCGGAAGCTGCGCAAGTGTCGCGCCAAGAAGAGACTGCATCGGGTTGTACCCTAGAAACGCCGCAAAAAGGCTCCCGACCGGTGGGAGGTGGGCGACCCGGTTCGCCACTGCGTCCGGAACTCCCTGCGACGTGAGGCCTCGAAAGAGGGTCGTGGGCAGTGTGGCGCTCAAGCCGGCGATCATCATCGAGAAGAAGAGCCCAATCGAGAGATTCATTGCAGCGTTCTGGAAAGTGGCCCGCATTCCCGATGCCGCGCCGCGCTCTCCGGGCGGCACCGAGTTCATGATCCCCGCCGTATTGGGAGACGTAAAAAGCCCCATGCCGATGCCATTGGCCAGCAAGAGCAGACCGAACGGTGCATAATTGAAGTTCGGCGGCAGGAGTATCATGAGCGCAAACGTGACTGCCGCAACAAGCATGCCGCCGGTGGCAAACGGTCGTGCACCATAGTGATCAGAGAGATACCCCGAAATAGGCCCAGCGATCAGGAAGCCAGCGGTCATCGGAAGCATGTGGATCGCCGCCCAGAGTGGGGTGGACTCAAAGCTGTAGCCGTGATACGGAAGCCAGATGCCCTGGAGCCAGATGATCAGCATGAACATCAATCCGCCTCGGCCGACGGAAGCCAAGAAGCCGGCCAGGTTGCCGGCACTGAACGCAGGCACCCGGAACAACCCCAGGCGGAACATCGGCTCGCTCGCGCGGGTTTCAACGAAACAGAAAATGACGATGAGAATGACGCCTCCAAGGATTTCTGCGAGAACGACGGGGTTCGTCCAGCCCATACTGTGCGTCCCGTAGGGTTGAATGCCATATGTGATGCCGACCAGAACAGCAATGAGGCCGACACCGAATGTTATGTTTCCCCACCAGTCGATATGCGCCCGCCTCACGGCTCCGATTTCCCGCAGGCTCAGATAAGCCCATATCGTCCCCGCAATTCCGATGGGCACCGTCACAAGGAAAATGAGATGCCAGTCACCCGCGGAAAGCAGCCCACCGACGACGAGGCCGATGAAAGAGCCCGACGTCGCCGCCACCGAATTGATGCCGAGGGCCATTCCTCTCTGATTGAGCGGGAAGGCGTCAGTGAGAATTGCAGCCGAGTTCGCCATCAGGAAGGCTCCGCCAACGCCTTGCACAAGGCGGAGTCCAATCAAGGCGATGGCCGCTGAGGGTCCCTGCCAGAAGACGAAGGAGAGACAGGTCGAGGCTACCGTGAAAACCGCGAAGCCGAGATTGTACATCCTCACCCGGCCGAACATGTCACCCACGCGGCCAAGGCTCACGACGAGCACCGCAGTCACCACCATGTACCCCATGAGCATCCAGAGCAGATAGCTGACGTTCTCTGGAACGAGCGGGTCGATATTGATGCCGCGGAAGATGGCCGGCAAGGAAATGAGAACGATCGAGGAGTTGATGGTAGCCATCAGGACACCAAGGGTGGTGTTGGAAAGAGCGATCCATTTGTAACGACTGTCGTGCATAACCCTTTGTTGCGCTCCTTTGTTAAGAAATTGTCTTTGACGCTCGTGGCGGCGATTTCGACTGCGCGGCCATCATCTCATGGGGCCGAACAGGCTTTGATACGACTTCCCTTTGCGGTGCCACTTGTTTTTTGGATCGTCGATCGTGCGCTCCCACTCTGGGTCGGTGAGCGCGCGGTAACGTTCCGCATATCGATCTACCCATTCGACCACCTTCGGGTTGCGAATAATGTCCTCAGAGCCCTCATGGCCTTGGCGGGCCATGCTCTCAGCTACCGTTTCGCGCAGAACCTGGGGATTGTCGATAATCATGCACGGCCGCATGAGGTTCCCGTTCTGATTGTAGGGAAACCGCTTGCGAATGCTCTGGAAAAAAGGAGAGTTCGCCGCTTCGAGGATGGACTTCTCGCGAACATTGTCCACCCCAAAATGGGCAAACACGCAGGGCTCTACCCTGCCCGAATTGAGGATGTGCAGGTACAATCTGCCGCCGGCAAGGCACCCCCCTACGGCCGGCCCGTCGTTCCAGAAATCTGCCAGGAATATCGGCAGATGCTCACGCACCGCCGCGATCCTCCTGCCGAAAGCCAAGCGCTGCTCCGGCGTAGGAACGAGCTCCAGGATGGGATCTTTGCCAACGGGCATGAACATGAAGTACCAGCCAAAAATCGCGCCGACATCGATGTAGTGGCGGAGGAAACTTTCGCTGGAGACGATCTCTGCGTTCTCTCTCGTGTAGGTGACGCTAATTCCGAAGATAACGCCTGCCTTGCGCAGCCGATCCATTGACCCGCTCAGCGTGTCGAACACCCCGGCGCCTCTGCGGCGGTCGGTCTCCTCACGGTAGCCCTCGACGCTGATTGCAGGGGCGACGTTGCCCAACCGCGCCAGTTCGTCGACGGTCTGCTGGTCCAAAAGGGTGCCGTTTGTGTAGGTCATGAAAAACATGTCGGAATGCTTCTTCCACAACCGCATCCACGCATCCTTCATCAGGTAGGGCTCTCCGCCGGACACCACGATGAAATACGAGCCGAAGCCGCGCGCCTCAGTGAGGACCCGGTCGATTTCCTCTTCGGACAGCTCGCCGTCCTTGGAATACAGCCCCGAATAGCAACCGGTGCAGCGAAGGTTGCAGCGCATCGACGGGCTGATCACGATGTGACTCGGAGCGTGGATGCCTCGCTTCTCAAGGGATCCGCGGATGCGTGGTCCCTCCAGTCCCCAGTTGCAGACGAGGTTCCGCACGAGTTTCCTTTTGCCCAGGGGACTGATGCTCCCGCCCAAACGGAGAAAGAGCTGGGCAAAGCCGCTTTGGGCGGAGGAGTCACGGGCAAGCGCCTCCAGAAAGTCACGCAGCCCGGTCGTCCCCATCCTGCGGGCGAGGGCGAGCACTTTTTCAAGGTCGGTGAGTTTCCCGGTCATGGCCCGCAGAATGATTCTTTCGATCAGCTTCTTCGTCACGGCATTGATGAGTCGCATGTCATGCCTCCTGCGCGCTTACCCACCGACAAGCTTCTGTACCACCATCAGCACTGTTTCTATTGCCTTCGTAAGGCTCGCTTTCTCAGCACTCCCGAGCCGGCGCAACTCACCGCAGAGAAAGTCGGTCCGCCGCGCCAGCTCAGAATCGAGAAAGGCGAGACCGGTCTCGGTCAGCTCGTAGAAGACATTCCTCCTGTCTTCAGTGTCGTTGCTGCGCGTTGCAAGGCCTTCCTGAACGAGTTGGTTGAGCATGAGGCACTGGGCCGGTGTGGAAAGACCATCGTATGCGGCGATGAGCTTAAGGCGGCTCTTCCCGAGATAGCGCAGCGCCGCAAGGCAGCGTACTCTTCCCTCGCTCATTCCCATTTCCGAAACGGGGGCGACCTCGAGCCGGATGTACCGCTTCATTGATCTAAAAAGCTCCATGAAGCGCTCGGCCAACAGACGATCATCATGTGCGCGCTTGCGAAGCGTTTTCTTCTCCGTCAATCCTTGCACAAAATGCCTCCCCCTTTGACTCTCCGAAGGTGACGGGACGCGAGGCGTCCGCTCATTTGCTATCAAAACTATTTTGTTACAAAACATTTCCCGTGTCAAGCACCATGTCCGTTTGTAAACGGGAAGGCTGGTAGTAGACTTATTTTATGGACTCTCTAATCTCTCTCAGCCCTTCAGCGTGACGATGGTCTTGCCGAACCCGCCCTCCTCCGGCGCCGAGAAACGAAAATCCGCCACCACGGGGAGGGTGCGCAGGTACTCGTGGATCGCCGTGCGCAGGACCCCCTCCCCCTTGCCGTGCACGACGGAGAACTCGCGCAGCCCGCTGATGAGCGCGTTGTCGATCTGTTTCTCCAGCCGGCGCATCGCCTCTTCCAGCCGCAAGCCGCGCAGGTGCAGCTCCAGCACCGGCGGGTCCATGGGCGCGGAGGGGGCATAGCTGACGGCCACGGAAGCCGAGGCAAAGTCGGCGGCCTGGGATGCGGGCAGGAGCTCGCCCGGCAGGAGGGAAAGGCGCAGCGTCTCCGTCTCCACGATCCACCGCTTTCCCTTGTCCTTGCGGACCACCTTCCCCCTGCGTCCCGTCCGCCTGATGAGCACGTCCATGCCCGCCTTCACCTCGAAGGAGGCGGCCGGGGCAAGCGCATCGCTTTCCTTCTCGATTCTCTGCTCTTCCCGTTCGATGGTGTCCTGGATCCGGGCCGCGAAGGCGCCGAACTCGGGGGCAGCCGCGCCCCCCGCCTTCTCCCGCAGCGCTTCCCATTCCCGCCGCGCCTGGCCAAGGAAGTCCCTCACCTCCTTCAGCCCATGCCGGCGCAGCTCGAGCTCCTTCTGCCGCAGGGTGAGCTCCTTCAGGTCGGTGCGCCTCCATTTCTCTTTCAGCTCGTACTCGCGGCTCTTGTGAATCTCTTCCGCCTCGACGAGCGTCTGGTGGCGCTCGGCGAGGTTGGATACCAGCCGGGAAATATCGGTGCGCTCGTCGTCGAGGTAGGAGAAAGCGCTGGAGAGGATCTCCTCGGGCATGCCGCTCCTGCGGGCGATTTCCAGCGCGTGACTTTCCCCTGGAACTCCCATGAGGATGCGGTAGGTGGGGCCGAGGGTCTCGCGGTCGAACCCCATGGACGCATTCTGCGCGCCGGGCCGCGTTGCCCCGTAGTTTTTCAGTATGCCATGGTGCGTCGTGGCCATTACGCGGCAGCCGGTTTCCAGGAAATGGTCGAGGAGCGCCATGGCCAGCGCCACCCCTTCCTCGGGATCGGTCCCGGCGCCCAACTCGTCGAGGAGCACCAGCGAGCGTGCGCTCACCCCCTTCACGATGCGGCTGAGGTTCTTCACGTGGGCCGAAAACGTGGAAAGGGACTGTTCGATGGACTGCTCGTCCCCGATGTCGGCAAAAACCGCATCGAAGATCGGAAGGAGCGAGCCTTCGCCGGCGGGGATCTCCATGCCGAACTGGTTCATCACGGAAAGCAGGCCCACCGTCTTCAGGCTGACGGTCTTTCCGCCGGTATTGGGGCCCGTGATGATGAGAACGCGGTGATCTCCTCCCATGACCACGTTCACCGGGATCACGCGGCTGCCAAGGAGGGGGTGACGGGCCTCCCGGAGGGAAATGGTATCAGGGCTGGTCTCCGCCGGCCGGCAGGAGTGCTGGACCGCGTAGCGTGCCCTGGCGAGGATGGCATCGAGCGCGGCAGTCTTCTGCACCATGAGGTCGAGGTCCCCCGCGCGCGCGGACACCTCGGCGGTGAGCTCGCGGAGGATGCGCCGCATCTCCAGCCGATAGAGGTTCTCCTCCTGCACGATGGCGTTGTTCTTCTCCACGATCTCCAGCGGCTCGATGAAAATCGTGGAGCCGCTGGCGGACATCTCGTGCACGATCCCTTTCACCCTGCCCTTGAACTGGGCTTTCAGGGGAAGCACCACCCGCCCGTCCCTCTGCGTGGGGGTGGTGGTCTGCCAGTAGCTCCTGTTCGCCTGGTCGTCGAGCAAGCCCCGCACGGAACGGTCGGCATCGTCGCGGTTGCGGCGGATGCGCTCCCGTATGGCCGCCAGCGCCGGTATCTGCTTCTCCTTCAGCACCCCCTCCTGGTCCACGATGCGGAAGATGCTCCGCGAGAGCGGTGCAAGGTCCGGCACCTCCTCCGCAACGGCGCACAGCGGCCCGCGGCCGCCCCCCTTCAGCACGACGCGCTTCAGCTTCAGCGCCGAGAGGATCCAGCGGCCCACCGCGGCCAGCTCTTCCCCGTCCAGGCCCATGCCCTGCTTGCCGAGGACCGCGAGGACCTGGTCGATCCCGGGGAAATCGAACCCTGGCAGTACCGACCCGGATTCGAGGATGGCGCGGAATGCAAGGGACAGATCGAGCGCCCGGTCCCTGCCTTCCGCATCGCCATGGACGGGCTGGGTGCGCAGAAGAGCGGCCCCTTCAGGGCTGACGCAAAGGCCGGCTACCTCTTCGAGAATCCGCGGAAACTCAAGCAGGCCCAGCGCATGCTCATCCATGGGCGGCCTTCCGTGTCTCTTGGAGCTCCAGCACGATCCTCAGGTAGCTCTCGTAACGGTCGGGATGGATTTCTCCGCGCTCGGCGGCCGCGCGAACGGCGCAGCCAGGCTCTTCCGTGTGCAGGCAGGGCTGGTAAGAGCATTGCTGCATGAAGCGCATGAAGTCCCTGAAGTGAAAACCGACCTCCTCAGGAAGCACCTCGGCTATCTCAAGCTCCCGCACTCCCGGGGTGTCGATGATGCGCAGCCCGCCGGGGGCCACGAACAGGGACGAGAAGTTGGTCGTATGGTTTCCCCTGTCGTGCTTCTGCGAGATCCCGCCCACCCGCTGCCCGATGCCCGGCGCCAGCGCGTTGAGCAGCGACGACTTGCCGACGCCGGAATGGCCGACAAATACCGCGGTTTTTCCCGCCAGGAACACGCCCAGCTCCGCCACACCCGCGCCGGTGAGCGCCGAGCAGGAAAGCACCGTGTACCCCATCTCCCCGTAATGAGCGAGTCTCTCGGTCACCTCCTCCTCGCAGGGAAGATCGCACTTGTTCAGCAGGATGACGGGTGTCATGAGCCCCGATTCGGCGGCCACGATGAGCCTGTCGATGAAGCGCGGCCTGAACGGCGGGTGCGAGGGGCTGGTCACGCAGACGGCAAGGTCGGCGTTCGCCGCGAGCACCTGCGGCGCCCTGCCCTTCTTGTTCCAGCGCACCAGCCGTGTGCGCCGCGGCATAAGGTCGCTGATCATGCCTTCCGCCGGCGTGAGCGCGTCCCGCACCAGCTCCACGATGTCTCCCGCGGCAATAGGATTGTAGCTTCGCGCCGCTTCCTTCAGCTGCTTGCCTTTGATCCTGCACTGCACCCTCCCGTCCCCGGCAGCAACCGAGTAGATGGTGTTGATGCCGAAGAGCACCTCGCCCGTCAGTTTTGCCGGCATGGGGGTCAGAGGACGCCTTCCAGTCTCAGGTCGAACTTCTCTGCAAACCATCCGTAGCGGTCCTCGAGGGGCAGGGGTCCCGTCAGGTACAGCGAATCAGGCACGCGCGGCTCCCGGGCTCCCGCGTCCGAGGCCTCGGGGGCGCCGTCCAGCAGGCGCGCCACCTGCCGGGTCACGCCCTCCCGCGAGTCCACCAGTGAAATGCCCTCTGCCCGCAGCAGGCTGCGGAACTCCTCCTCGAGGTGCAGGAAATGGGTGCATCCCAGCACAAGAGCATCTATGCCGCCGTCGCGGAAGCGCTCAACTTCATGACGCACACGCTCCGCCCTGTCCATGGGGTCTGCCGTGGGGATCTGCCGCTCGACGTATTCGACCAGGCCCGCTGCCGGAAGGCTGACCACGGCGCACCCCTTGGCGTGGTCTTCGATGAGGTGTTTCAGGTAATCGCCTTCGACCGTCTGGCGCGTTGCCAGCACGCCGACGCGCCTGCTGCGTGACAGCGCCGCGGCGGGCTTGACGGCGGGAACGACACCTACAAAGGGAACGGGAAAACGCTCGCGCAGCCGCGCGAGTGCCACCACTGACATCGTGTTGCAGGCAACGACGACCAGACGGGGATGCTCGCGGGCAAGGAGACGCGCCGTGACGGCCAGGGCGGCCTCGACGATCCTGGCCGGGTCCTTCTCGCCATAGGGGAAGTTCTCCCGGTCGGCGACATAGACGTAGCGTCGACCGGGCAGCTGGCGGCGCGTATGCGCGAGGTAGGGCAGCCCGCCGACCCCGGAATCGAGGAATGCCACCGTCTCAGGAGTCATTTCCGAAGAGCTTGTCAAGCTTGCGCTTGGCCTGCTGCTGTGCATCGGAGGAGGGCGCCCCCGCTCCCGGGGCCGCTTTCTGCGTGGCGCGGAAGGAGAAGAACGTGCAGAAATTGGCCCGGTCCTTGTCCTTCACCAGCTCGTCGATCGATTCTGCGCAGTCCCAGTGCGCGCCCGGGCTGTAGAAGCGGCAGTTGAGGCAGATCTTGAGGTCCTTGCCGCACTTGGGGCAGCTGGAGGAGCGGTAAACCTCCCGCGGGTTCTCGACGACCGTCCCGCAGAAGTGGCACGCGTGCATGACGGTCAGGATACACCAACCCCGTGCGCGGGGCAAGATTGAGACACCGTACCCGGTGTCATTCTCGCCTTGTCCTTTTTCCCGGGCTCGGCTACGATGGGCCGCATGTTCATGCCACGGCCGTGCGCGGAGAAAGGATGCGGAAGACCCGCCCTCTCCGGTTCGGATGGATGCCTCGTTCACTGCGGCGACCTCCCGGGCCTCCTCCGGGGGGTCCTGAAGCCCGGTGATGGCGAGCGGCTGTCCCTCGTGGATCTCGATCGTCCCGGCATCAGCATTGCCGACACCGACCTCTCCGGCGCTGAAATCGCGGGCTGCCGGCTCACCGCGGCCAGTTTCCTGCGCGTTTCCTTTGCCGGCGCCCAGGTGCAGCTGTCCTTTCTCGACAGGGCCGTGTTCAGCGAATGCGATTTTTCAGGTGCCGTGCTTCTCAACTGCGTCTTCGCCGGCTCGCGGCTGCACGACTGCACCTTCGTCGACTGCGAAATCGTGCAGGCCAACTTCCTGGGAATCCACGGGCTGCGGACGGTGTTCGACCATTCGAACCTGTACGGGTCCCGCTTCATCGCATCGATCCTCGAGGACGTGTCTATGAAGGACTGCAACCTCACGCGGACCTTCTTCGACGCGGCACACCGCCCAAGCGTCGATTTCCGTTCCTCGAATACCAACGAAGCGACGTTCCAGGAGCCTCTTTCGTGAAGTTCTATTCCCTCTTCTCCAGCGTCGGGTTCTCCAATACCTACCTCCTCGGCCCCGATGGAGGGGGGGACGCCCTTCTGGTGGATCCCGGCGTCTTCGATGCCCCGCTGCTGCAGGCCGTGGAGGGAAATCACCTGTACGTGCGCTCCATCCTCGTCACGCACGCGCACAACGCCCATATCAACGGGATACGCTCCCTACTGAAGGTGTACAGGGCAGCCATTTATGCGAACCAGCCCAGCGTGCTCGATGTTCCGGCCCGTCACGTCGCCGAGGGGGACATCCTCGAGCTGGGGGAGTTCCACGTGCGGATACTGGAAACCCCGGGGCACTCCATCGATTCCCTGTCATTCCTCGTCGGGCACATGCTGTTCACGGGGGATACGCTTTCCGCC
>JBEKVA010000115.1:0-11105 GCA_049514475.1 Spirochaetia bacterium | reverse complement strand
ATGCAGTACGTGGTCGGCCGCGCCTCGGGTGAGGGAGCGCCCCCGGCGGTCCTACCGGGCCCCGACGACATTGCCGGCAAGCTCAAGATGGAAGACAAGTCCTACGTGACCGCGGGCTCGCAGTGGCTGGGGGACGCGCCCCCGCCGCAGTCGGCAGTTGGCGGGGACCCTCTGACCCTGCAGCTTTTGAAGACCAACATCCTTCCGGGGAGCGAGCCCCTGCTCTACCCGTACTCGGGGGGCGAGGCCCTGTTCTGGATCGACAACGCGGGCGGACGGAGGGGCGCCGACATGACGGCCCTCATGTTCTCGATCCGCGGGAAAAACGGGACCTGGTCCGAGCCCGCGATCGTCTCGGATACGAAGAGGGGTGATTACGAGTTCTCCGTCATCGAGCATCGCGGCGTCCTGTATGCCGCCTGGCAGAATGCGGCGGTGAAATTCGACAAGGACGAGGTGGACAAGACCGAGGTCTTCAAGAACAGCCAGATCCTCGTGGCGGCGTATGACCCGAAGAAAAACGAGTTCGGCCCGCCCAAGCACATCTACGGACCATACGCGGAGTACTACTACGGCAGACCGTGGCTTGCCAGCGACGGGGAGACGATGGCCCTCGTGTTTGTCTCCAACAGCAAGGGCGACTATTTCCTGAAACAGGGGACGACCTCATTCTCGTATACCCGCATGATCGGCGATGAATGGAGATACGAGATCAAGGAACTGTACAGAACCGAGCTGCCCGTCATCGGCTACAGTGCCATGGTCTCCGACGGCATACCCTACATCGCCATCAACGAGGACCAGGACCCCGGCAAGGGCATGGACAATCGCCAGCTTTTCCTCGTGCACTACGAGGGGGTTTATGGGCAGGGGGGGCACGCGGTCAAGAACCACCTCACCTCGCGGGGCCAATTCGGCAATCCCACCATCGTGCGGTGGCGGGGGGAGGACGCGCTCTTCTATTATGAAGGGGATGTCACGACGGGTCTCGGGAACATCTGCTACCTCAAGAGCGTCTTCACCTGGGGCGGGCCCCGCCAGGTCTTCGAGAAGCCCTTTGCCATGAGCGAAGACTTCAGCCTCGTCACGGGATCACGGGACAGGATCGGCGTTCTTTTCGTGGATGAGGGGGTCAACCTCCATTCCGATCCCGCGATGATCGTCTACGATCCCCCGCGTGATGCATGGAGCTTTCCCGTTCATATAGCCCCCGAGAAGCCGGATCCCCAGCAGAGGGCGGAAGCGGTCAGGGGCGTGTGGAACGGCGAGAGGGTCGATGTCGCCTACAGGAGCCTGCCGGCATCTGCGGAAGGCGGACAGAATGATCCGCCGACAACGACCCTCGTTCTGGCCTCCACCCTGGTGGCCCCGGACCTCGCGGTCACCCCCGAGGCGGTCTATCGCTACTACGGTCCGCAGAAAGGCGGCGAGCTCGTGACGATCCATGTGCAGGTCGTCAATCGAGGCCTGGATACTGCGAAGGGCATCTCGCTGGATATCGTCGAGTACAACATGACGAGCATGACCAGCGGGTACTGGAGGATGTTCAAGGACCTCAGGCTCAGGCCCGGGGAAAGCACCATTCTTCCCATCGAGTACCGCCTGCCAAAGAGCTCTTCCTCGCCGTACAAGCTCTTTTTCGAAGCGCATTCCCTCGACGGAAGGGAGCTGAACACCGGCAACAACAGTGCCCCGATCCTTTTCGCGGAGCCGGACCTTGGCCTCGGCGAAATCACGATGACCCGCACGGGCTTCGATCGGACCTTCAGGGTCCCGATCGAAAACAGGAGCCCTGTCAGGGTCCGCGGGGTGACGCTCACCCTCTTCAATGAGCTGCAGAAAGGGGACGTGATCGAGCGCAAGAGCTTCGAGTATATCGAGCCCTACACGACGGCGGTCGCCGAGCTCACCGTCCACCTCGGGAACCTGCGCTGGCCTGTGGACACCAAGCGGCTGCTCTTCGAAGTGGAAAGCTCCGACGTGATGAAGGCGGGAGCGCACAGCGAACCCTTCGTCCTCATCAACCCCTACTCCTATCCCGCGTTCAGCCTCGCGGTGTTCGAAGCCCGGGGGGACGGCGGCGGCTACGTCTGGGTGAGCGCCGCGGCATCCAACAACCACCCCGTCGAGCGTTCCGGGGACCTGGTCATCGAGCTGCTCGATCGACGCGGAACCAGGGAGGGGGAACCCTGGACGGAACGGGTCGTCGTTCAGCCCGGCCACGCGGGGATCGTCTCACACATGTTCAAGGTCAACGAGAACCCCTCCTCGTACACGGTGAGGGTGACGACGAAGAACGTGCCCAAGACGATGCCGGGAGCACCCGAGACGGGCGGTCTCGTGAATGTCGGCGGCGACCCCGTGCCGGTCGAAGCGCCGGTGGCAGCGGAAAGCAGATAGGAGCGCGGGATGAAATCATCACGGACATGCAGGCTCGCAGGGCTCTTCGCGCTCTCCTTCACCTTCTCCCTGGCGCTGGTGTCCCTCGGCGCGGAGGACAGGATAAGCTGGGATTTTGCCGCCCGCGCCGAGTTCTCCTGCCTGGGGGCGACAACCTACGATCCCTTCCGGGTGGACGGACAGACGGTCCTCTCGGGCAAGGTCACCTTCCCGGCCTTTCGCGGCAGCGGTTTCTTTTTCGACACGAACTTTCTCAGTCTCGGTCTTGAAACACGGCTCTCCTCGGACACCTTCGTCATTGCCAGCCGCATCGCCCTGCAGCCGATCCAGCCCGTGATCATCGAGGCAGGCGGCAGCGTCGGCACGGGGTGGACCGTCGGCGCGGGGGCCGGCCGGCTGGTGGGGCTGGCCCTGAATCCCTCGAATGACGCGATACCCGTCCAGGAGATCCCCTGGGGCGGATTTGTCGAGCGGCTCTGGGTGTCGGCGCGGCTTCAGCTCAGCGCCGAGCAATTCACCCTTTCCCCGTGGCTCCGCATTTATCTCGAAGCGGAGCCGCGCCTCGAGTACCAGAGGCTGACAGCCGCGGGCACCGGGGAAGCATGGCTCTGGCAGGGCGATGACGGTATGAACTTCAACGGGTTCACGTTCAAGCCTTCGCTCTTCGTCGGATATCGTCCGCCGATAATGTACGGGCCTGACGACATCGGCCTGGGCGTGGAGATGGAAACATGGCTGTTCGACGTGGCCGCAAGCTCTCCTGCCGGCAGCGGCGGCTGGGGATCGGACCTGCTTCTGCCCACGTTCGTCTTCCGGGTGCACTGGAGCATCGACGCCTGGTCGAAGATCTCGATGCGCGCGTTCATCCCGCCATTCATCGAGTGGACGCCGGCGAGCGCGAACCTGCATCGATACTTCGGAAACCGCGCGTACAGCGGAACGAATTACGCGTTCGGACTCACGGTGGCCTACACCTACGAGTACTAGGGAGGACGGCTGAACCCAGGGCCCGCGCGGGGACATTGACACGGGGCGCTTCCCGGGGCTAACTCGTGGAAGTGCCCGAGCTGCCCGATCTTCACTTCATCGTCAGGAGACTCGCCCCGCGCATCGAAGGCCGCACCATCCGCGATGTCACCGTGAAGGAGCCGATCGTCATCCGCATGCTCCTCCCCGGGGCCGGCGGCTTCACCGAGGCGCTGCCCGGCCGGGGGATCGAGTCCCTGACCCGGCGAGGCCCTTTTCTCACCTTCACTTTGAGCGGCGGGGCGCAGCTCATCATGCATTGCATGCTCGCCGGCAGGCTCCAGATTTCCGCAAAGGCCGAAAAGCCCATCCCGAACCTCTGCTTCTCCCTGGCGCTGGACAGCGGGGAATGGCTTCGCTACGGGGATGAGAAGAAGATGGGGAAGGTCTACCTCGTGGCCTCGGGCAGCTATGATGCCATCCCCGGCTACCGCGAGCAGGGCGTGGACATACTCTCCGGGGAGTTCACATTCGAGCGCTTCGAAAGGCTGATCGCGGGCCGGCGCCACCAGGCGCGTGTCTTTCTCATGGACCAGTCGGCGCTCAGCGCCATTGGCAACGCTTACGCCGATGAAATCCTTTTCGCGGCAGGCATTCACCCGAAAACAATCTGCTCCCGGCTTTCCCCCGCGGAGCGTCGAAAGCTCTATGACTCCATCAAGACCGTCATCTCCTGGGGCATCGACGAGGTGGAAAAGGCCGACAAGCCCATCGAGGTGAAGGTGCGGGACCACGTGCGCGTACGCGGCAGGAAAGACCAGCCCTGCCCGGTGTGCGGCACGAAGATCCGCAGGGTCGGCGTCCTTGGCTATGATTCCTTCTACTGCCCGCAGTGCCAGCCGGCAACCCGGGCGCAGGCGATACCCTGGTGACGAGAGGACGTACGATGAAAAACGCTTCGATGAGCAGGGCCAGATCCTTCTTCCTGTGCGCGGTGGCCTACGCTGCCGCCGCGGTCACGGCAGTGGCGGCGGCACGCCTGGTGGGCCGCGGCTCGCCGATGATAGAGACGGCCGTGGGGGACGTCGCCGCGACCATCGTGGTGTTCGCATTCAGCCTCGCGCTGGACAATTCGAGCATGTATGATCCCTACTGGAGCGTCGCCCCCGTTCCCATCGGCATCTACTGGCTGATCAGCTTCGGTGACGGCCTCAGCGCCCGGCGCGTCGTGCTGCTTGCCCTCGTCCTGCTGTGGGCCGCCCGGCTGACATTCAACTGGGTGCGCCGCTGGAAGGGTCTTGCCGACGAGGATTTTCGCTACGCCGACTACCGCCGCTTCGGTGCGCTGTACTGGCCGATCAGCTTCCTGGGCTTCCACTTCTTCCCCACGGTGATCGTGTTTCTCGGCTGTCTCTCCCTCCTCCCCGTGCTGGGCGCGGGCAGCAGGGGCATCGTCGTGTTGGACCTGGTGGCAGCCGCGGTAACGTTGGGGGCCATCGGCGTGGAAACCGGCGCCGACAGGCAGCTTCGCCGCTTCCTCCTCTCCCCCCGGGCGCCGGGCCAGATCCTGGATACCGGGCTCTGGTCGCTTTCCCGCCACCCCAACTATTTCGGCGAAGTTCTTTTCTGGTGGGGGGTGTACCTGTTCGGCCTGGCGGCAAACCCCGGCTGGTGGTGGACGATCGTTGGCCCCATCGCGATCACGGGGCTGTTCCTGGGCATCAGCGTCCCCATGATGGACAAGCGGATGCTCTCCCGTCATCCCGGCTATGCAGAACAGATGACAGTCAGATCGGCATTCATCCCCTGGCCGGCGCGACGGGCGGATGATGAGAACATTACGGAGGACACATGAGCGGCACGAGCGCACGATACGTGAAGGGACCCGTGGCCGGGCACCTGGTGCGGCCGCAGGCTACCATACAGCCCATCCTCGCCCGCAAGGGAAAGCCCACCGTCGACCTGGAACGGCTCTCGAAGGAAGTCGCGGGGCTTGCCCGGGTGCTCCCGATGATCGAGATCCAGTCACCCGAGCACTGGAAGAAGGTCATCCGAGGCCTTGGCAAGGAGGTGGACGCGATTTTTCCCGTGAGCGTTCCCGCCTATCCCACGGAGATCTGGAACTCGCACCCCGAGCCGCTGGCGGAGAAGAAGATCCCCGTCGTCTTCTGGCCGCTGATGGAATACGACGAGCCCGACTTCTGGCGCTGGTCGGCGCGGGACATGCTGACGGCGCTGGGGGTCCCGGTGACGCTGGTGCGGTCCCTCGCCGAAGGCAAGGCGCTCCTGCGCGCATATGGAACCCGGCGTTTCCTCGCCGGCTCCCGCCTCGTGGTTTTCGGAGAGCAGAACTTCCCGTGGAACGCCACCTCCGCCGGGCACATGGTGACGCGGAGCCTCGGCACGAAGATCGACGTGCTCCCCCTTTCGGCTTTCCGTGACCGCTGCGACAGGTACAGCGAAGCGCAGCTCCGTGCGCTGTGGGAGGAGCGCGCGGGACGCTACGTCCAGAAGGACGTGACCTCCCCGTGGATGGACACGGCGCTGCGCACGTATCTTTCCATCGCCTCGATCCTCCAGGAGAGAAAGGCCTTCGGCTTCGGTGTGAACTGCTACGGGGACCTCATCATCAAGGGCGGACGGGACGTCCCCTGCCTCGCGCAGGCGCTGCTGAGGGAAGACGGCTATATCGCCTCCTGCGACGGCGACTTCCTGGCCCTGGAGAGCATGGCATTCGCGAGCATCTGCCTCGACGAGCCGTGCATGATGTCGAACATGTACCCGGTGAGTTACGTCGGCGCGCTGCGCGACCACTTCGGCGACTCGCTGTCCCCCGATGAGTCGAAGTACCCCCGCGCGCGATGGAAGAACCTGGCGCGGCTGGGTCACTGCGCGTTCGTCGGGGTGGTGCCCCCCGAGATGACGCCGGGCGGAAAGGCGACGCTGCGCGATTTCGGCGGCACCTATGAGATCAAGCGGGACGGCCGCGGCTGCGGCATGGACGCCGACATGCGCGGGGACACCCATGCCACCGCCATCGAGCTGAAGTTCGACGGGAAGACGCTCGTCATTGCGCCTCTGAAGGTGCTGGAGACGACACATCATGGGCTCTCCCACTGCGAGACCACGGCGCTCCTGGAGTTCGAGAACCTGGAAAAGCTGGTGGAAAACATTTCACGGGAGCACACCGTCATCGTCTACGGGGACCATGTACAGGAGCTTGTCGTGATGGCGAAAGCGCTCGGTCTTTCCAGCATCATCTGCTGAGCGGCGCCGCATGAAGCTTGCCGGGCTGGACATCGGCACCACCACTCTCTGCGGCCTGCTGCTGGACTCTGACGGCGGCGACATTCTTTCCGTGGTCACGGAGCGCAACGCATCCGCCCTTGCAGGCGCCGCCCCCGATGAGTATCTACAAGACCCGGATACGATTGTCGCCGCGGTGGAGCGCATCCTCGGCTCCTTCCGCGCTTCACACGGGAGCATCGGCGGCATCGGAGTTGCCGGGCAGATGCACGGCATCCTCTACGTGGACGGCGCAGGCAGGGCGGTCAGCCCCCTGTATACGTGGCAGGATGGGCGGGGCGAGCGCACGCGCGCCGACGGGAAGAGCCATGCAGGCTTCCTGAGCGATGCACTTGGCCAGCGGCTGAGCACCGGCATGGGGTTCGTCACCCATTATTACAACGCGGCCAACAAGCTTGTGCCAGAGGGCGCCCGCCGCGTGTGCACCATCGCCGATTACGTGGCCATGAGGCTCGCGCATGCGACTGCCCCCGTCATGGACACGACCATGGCGGCGAGCCTCGGCTGCTTCGACCTGCGCCGGCTGGACTTCCGCCGGGATGCCATGCGAAAGCTCGGCGTGGAGGAGTCATTCTTCCCGAGCGTCTCGAGGTCCTACCAGGCGCTCGGGGAGCACGAGCCGGGAACGGCGGTATTTCCCGGGCTGGGCGACAACCAGGCGAGCTTCCTCGGCGCGGTGAGCGATGTGCGCCATTCGGTCCTCTTCAACATCGGCACCGGCAGCCAGATATCGCTGTTCAGCGAGGAATGCCTCGAGATACCCGGCATCGACACGCGTCCGTTCCCCTTTGGCGGGTACATCGGCGTCGGCGCCGCGCTTTGCGGCGGGAGGGCATATGCCCTGCTGCATGATTTCTTCGAGCAGACGCTGAAGCTCTTTGGAGGCGGGGCGGGGGCCGGCGGGGGCACGGCATCCTGGGACATCATGAACGCGGCACACGTTCCAGGGACCGAACGGCTGGTGGTGGATACACGCTTCAACGGCACGCGCGTGGCCCCGTCCATCCACGGCAGCATCACCGGCCTGGGGCCCGGCACTTTCACCCCCGAGCACTTGATTGTCGGGGTGCGGGAAGGGATCGCCGCCGAGCTCCTGGACTTTTTCGCGCTCTTCCCGACCGCGCTTCGCACGGCAGCAAACCAGATGGTCGGCTCAGGGAACGGCGTGCGGCTGAACCCCGCGCTGCAGGTGATATTCGAAGGGCATATAGGCATGAAGATGCGCATTCCGGCGCACCGCGAGGAGACCTCATTCGGCGCGGCGCTCCTTGCCGGCTGTGCCGGCAAGGTCTTCCCCGACCTTCGCGCAGCTGGCCAGCTGGTGCGCTACCTCAGCTCCTGAGCTGCGCCCTGATATCAGCGGCCCGGTCCATGATCTCCTGCCTGCTGATTCCCGCGACCTCGTAGAGCGCGAATATGTTCTCGTCAGGGGTCTCCGGCGGGATGGTGTGAGAGCCGGCAAGGATGTAGCCGCCCGCTCCCGCGCCGTTGACGCTTGCCGTCATGCCGTCCAGCAGCCTCTCGGTGGAGCGGCGGACCTCCGCCGCGCTGGCAAAAGGCAGGAGGCCCTGCGTGTCCACACCGCCCATGAAGGCCAGCCGATCCCCGAACTCCTTCTTCAGCTCCAGCGCTTCCATCCCCGGGCAGCCGGCCTGGATGGGGTTCAGCACGTCCAGGCCGATCTCGATCAGGTCAGGGATGATGGGCCGAAGCGCCCCGCAGCAGTGGTGGGCAACCCACATCCCGTGCGCCTTTCCCACGGCGAAGATTTCCGCCATGAGCGGCTTGATCTGCCGACGCCACGTGTCGGGGCTCATCACCATGGACTGCTGGCCGGCCACGTCGTCACCTGACCACAGCCAGTCCAGCGGCATCTCGGAGCACGCCCTGCGGGAAAGCTCCAGGGCGTAGTGCGCGCAGCGGCCGAACATCTCCGCGGTGAGCGCGGGGTCCGCGGCGATGTCCATGATCGCGTTCTCCAGCCCGCGCAGCCGCCAGTACATCTCGAAGACGCAGGGGGAAACGTCGCAGCCGATGAAAAACCGTCCCGCCTCGGCAAGCACGGGGTCCATGCGATGCAGAAGGAAATCCGTCTTCTCCTCGGGGAATTGATAGGCAAGGACTTCCTTGCGGGAGGCACTGGCCAGGGGAAACCCGACAGGCTGGTTGAAGGCGCCTTCCTTCACCCACCTGATACCCCAGAAATCGGTGTGTCCCTCCCCTTCCGTGTCGTGGACGATGCCTTCCATGGCGTAGTTGTTGTTCACCCACGTCATGCGCACGTCGTCGCCCATGGCGGCACCTACATGGGAGGCCGGCACCTCCAGCAGGGCGGCGAAACGCTGCGCCGTCTGCGGGTGGAACCACAGGAATACAGGGACACGGTCCACCGGCGTACGACGCAGCGCCGCGTGCACCCGCTGCTTGGGCGTCACGTGAGCCCCCTCCTTTCGACTGCTTCCTCCACCATGGCCAGGTAGTTCGCCACGGGAATGTAGCTGGGAATGGAGTTGCCGGAGCCCACCGCGTATCTTCCCCGTTCCCCGCATTCCTCCATCAAGGCGCCCACGGCACGATGGATCTCCGCCGGGGTGCTGCGGGTGAGGACATTGATGTCCAGGCCGCCGAGCACTGCGATGCGGTCCCCGAACCTCTTCTGGAACTCCTGCACCGGCATGATGGCGTTCTCGTAGGAATGCTTGCCATCGATCTTCACCACTTCTATGAGGTCCTCGATGATGGCAAGAAGGTTCCCGCACGAGTGCAGGAAGTAGGGCATTCCCGACTTGTGGGTCATTGCGGAGAGCTTTTTCTGCCAGGGCAGGCAGTAGGCGCGCAGCGCCTCGGGCGCCAGGAGCGTTCCCGTCTTGAAGCCCATGTCGTCACCCTGGAAGATCGCCACCACCCCGTCGAGGTCCAGCAGGTGCTCGTAGAACTGCACCAGCAGGCCCCCTATCCTGTCAGCCACCGCCTTCACGAGGTCCGGCGCATCGAAGAGCGCCATGCAGAGCCCCTCGTAGGACATGATCCACGACAGGTGCTCGTAGAGCCCGCCCCCGTGGCAGGTGATCATGCCCATGCCCTCCGGCAGGTGGCCGCTCACGTACTCGAAGGGGAAGAAATCCACGTCCTCGATCTTCGGCCACGGGTAGCGCTCGAAATCCTCCCAGGTGGAAATGCCGCCCGCGTGCTGGTCGGCCCACGCGCGCTGCTTGGTGGAGCCGGGGGCCGTGTCGGCCAGCTCGAGGTGGTGCTCGGTGAACCCCATGTCCCGCTCGTAGCGAACGAAGTCGTAGCCCATGCGCAGCCAGAACTCGATGAACGTGTCCAGGTACGCCCGCTGAGCGTCGCGATCGGGGGCCCCGCGGCGCACCTCGTGGCTGGTGCCCGTGGCGCCTTCGGGGACCCACGTCCTTCCCAGCATCTCCTCCACGATGGGCTTCATGACCACGTCGTCCACCAGGTATTCCACCAGGGGAGGCACCGCCTTCTTCACGCCCATGAGGACGTCGATGAAGTGCCCCGCGTCGGGCCGGGGGTTCTTCAGCGGAAGAATCGAGCGCATTGCCTAGTCCTCCAGCCGCCAGGCGGCCGTTCCCGCCACCGCGAGGATCTCCCCGAAGTACATGCGGTGGTAGTCCTTTTTCGGGTAATTCGAGTCCGTTTCGGGGTCGAGGAAGTGCTTTGGATCCAGGTCGTGGAAATAGCTCTTGCGGCACTCGATGATGAGCTCGGCCTCCTCGAAACCCGGGGCGGAAGAGGATCGGGATGCAATGGGGGTGAGCCCGCTCTCCTTCACCTTGTCATAATCCCGCCCCGAATAAGCGCCGACCCAGGAGAGCTTCCTGCGATACTCCTCGGGGAAGGCGCTCAAGGTGAAGGTGTCCGATTTTTCCATGAATTGCCACGTATGCCGCGTCGGCCTGACCACCACCATGGCGAGCGGCTTCTTCCACATCACGCCAAAGCCTCCCCATCCCACCGTCATGAAATTATAATCTCCGGCCGGGAAGCTGCCAGCGGAAAGTATGAGCCACTGCCTGTCCCACACGTGCACCACGGGTACGCGGAGCTTCGCGAAGGGGATCTCTGATCGCTGCATGGACGGGGCCTCCTCCGTTGTGGACTTGTATTCTAGACAGGGCGGCAGCCCTCCTGCAAGGGCAGGGCGCGATGCGGCGCGCCGTTCGACGCTCGTGGCCGCCGCGGGGGAAATCGTAGTACTTTCCAGGTAGGGAGGCACTGGAATGCTCACACTGCGCTACCACGGGCACGACTGCTGGGAGATGGATGACGGCTCCCACCGCGTGCTCTTCGACCCGTTCCTGAACGGCAACCCCCTTGCCACGACAAAGCCCGACTCTTTTGCGAAGCTGGATGCCATCATCGTGACCCACGGACACGGTGACCACGTCGGGGATGCCGTGGCCATT
>JBEKVA010000114.1:0-11974 GCA_049514475.1 Spirochaetia bacterium | reverse complement strand
GCACATTGCAGAGCTTGCGAAAGTATCTCCCGCCACGGTGTCCCTCGCGCTGAACAACAAGCCCGGCGTCAGCCCCGTCACCCGCGAGCGCATCCTCTCTATCGCCGAAACACTGAAGAGCTCCAGCGGCGCCCAGAGCTTCAACCAGCTCATCAAGGGCTCCGTGCGGTTCCTGAAAATCGTCAAGCACAGCCACATCGTCAACCGCGACCACGACGTGTTCATCGCCTCCTACATCGAGGGCATGGACAAGGAAGCCCGCAAGCACGGCTACAACCTGGAAATCACCCACATCACCTTCGACCAGATCGGGGAGTTCGTCAGCCACCTCAACAACTCCTCCTCCAAGGGGCTGATCGTGCTGGGCACCGAGCTGAACGTCCGCGACATCCTCGGCTTCGAAAGCGTCAACGTGCCCATCGTGGTCATCGACACCACCTTCGATTTCATCAGGCTGGACTTCGTGGACATGAACAACACCGAGGCGCTGTTCCAGATCGTGCGCTACTTCGTGGAGAACAACCACCGCGACATCGGGCTGATCTGGGGCGAGGAGGTGGAGGCGCGCAACTTCGAGCTGCGCCGCCTGGCCTTCGAGCAGGCCCTGAAGTACTTCGGCCTGCCCTTCAACCCCCGCAACGTCATCACCGTGGACTCCACTTTCACCGAGGCCTACCAGGGAGTATTACAGCACCTGAAAAAGGGCCTGAAGCTGCCCACCGCGCTGGTCTCCGCCAACGACCTCATCGCCTCCGCCTGCCTGAAGGCCTTCAAGGAGAACGGCATCCGCGTGCCCGAGGACGTCTCGATCATCGGCTTCGACAACCTGCCCATGTGTGAGATGCTCGACCCGCCGCTGAGATCGGGGAAACCGCCATGGAGCTTCTCATCGGGCGCATCAATCACCGCATCGGCGCCCCGACGTTGAAAGTCTCCGTGGGCGGTCAGCTTGTGGTGAGAAAGAGCGTGCGCTGCCTGCCGCAGCCCGAGGCGCCGTCGGCCGCGGGCACCTGAGGCCGTGCGGGCTCAGAACGGGGCGCTTGACCTGCGACGGATGTAGATCTCGTCCACCGCGGCAGTCTCCGAGAGGGACAGCAAAAACAGAACGGCATCCGCCACGTCCTGGGGCCTCATGAGTGCGGCCTTGTCCAGATCGGGACGCAGCGCATCCATCAGCGTGGTGTCGACGGCCCCGGGGAGCACGACGGAGACGCGGATGCCGTGCGGCTGCGCCTCCGCGGCCAGCCCCTTGGTGATCCCCATGACGGCGTGCTTGCTCGCCGCGTAGGCCGACTGGAGCACGTACGCCTTGACCCCCGCAACGCTCGCGATGTTCACGATGTAGCCCGAGCGGGCGGGAATCATCATCTGCATGGCCTTCTGGCAGAAGAGAAAGACGCCCCGGACGTTCACCGCCATCATCGTATCCAGCGCCGATACCGGCAGCTCCGCCAGTGGACCGACGAAGCCCTGCCCGGCGTTGTTCACAAGAACATCCAGCCGCCCGAAACGCTTCTGCAGCGTCTCAAAGACGGATGCCACGTCCTTTTCCCGGGACACGTCCGCCGGAAGGATCTCCACCTCGCGGCCGCGCGCGCGGATCTCCCGCGCCGTGTCCTCCAGCTGATCGGCGCTGCGCGCCGTGAGGAACATCCGCGCCCCCGCATCCGCCAGCGAGAGGCTGATGGCACGCCCGATTCCCCGTCCGGCTCCCGTCACGAGGGCAACGCGCCCCGACAGATCGGCATTCATGCGGCAACTCCTGGTCGTGCTGCTCAGTCGCGGAGAAGCTCCGCGGCGGTCCCCTCGTCGGTGATCAGCACGTTGATGTACTTCCTGATCAGCGCGGCGCGGATGGCATCCACCTTTGCGGTCCCCCCGCCCACCCCGATGATCAGCTTGCGCTCGTCTCCGAAGACTTCCATGGGGATCCCGATGACGCGGTCATGGACCTCGTCGTCGATGACCTGCCCCTGGGCGTCGAAATACCGGCAGAGAATGTCCCCGACGGCGCCCTTGCCGATCAGCCGCTGGAGGTCGGTGGTGCTGAGGTAGCCCATGCGGAAGAGACTTGCCGACTTGGCCGCCTCACCGATGGAGATCAGGATGATGTCGGCGCGCACGCCGATGTCGAGCACCTCCTTGATCCAGGGCTCCGACTTGAACACCTCGGCGCGCTCCTTGGTCTGTGCAATGGCGGGCGCCCAGATGTTGTAAAAGGAGGCATTCAGCTTGCGCGCCATCTTCTCGGCCATGATGTAGGGGTTCATCGAGACGTTCATCATGAGGTTCCCAATGAGAGAGACGATCTCGATCTTGCTCGTGCTGGAGTGCGGCTCGAAGTAGTCGGCAAGGTAGGCCGTGGTGTTTCCCCACCCGATGCCGAGGATGCCTTTCTTCGTCATCGTGGCCAGCTTCCGCTCCAGGTAGGCGGCCCCCGCCATGGCGAAGGCGCGGCGCAGGACATCCTGGTCCGTCGAGCTGGTGGGGGCGATCACCGCGTCCCTCAGCCCGTACTTCTTGCGGATCTCGGTTTCCACGCTCATCAGGTTCACGAAGGGGTGCTTCAGGGTGAACTGGATGATTTCCAGGTCGCGGGCCTTTTCCAGCAGCCGCTGGACCTTCTGGCGCGACAGGGAAACCCGCTCTGCGATCTGCTGCTGGGTCAGCTTTTCCTTGTAGTACAGCCACGCGATGCGGGTGATGATGTCCTCTTCGGAATTGTCCAGAGTCGGCTCGCCCGCCGCGCGTCGTTTCTTCATTTCCTACCCGGCGATTCAGGCTTCACGATACCTTTTTTCAATATGATGTTCGCGTAGATGGCCATTTCGCCCGTGGCGAGAATGGCGTAGGCGGAGCGCGAGCGCTCGTAGAACGCAAACCGCTCCACCAGCTCGAACTCCTTGAACGAGGGATCGTGGGCGCCGATGATCCGCCGGTACTCCTGCCAGATGTCGGTCTTTGCCGTGTCGCCGGGGGCCACTGCCATGAGGGCCACCGGATGGCTTACGTAGGGATCCAGCGGGAAGAACTGGAGGATGGCGTCCAGGAGCACGGGCACCCCGTGGCCGTCGGCACGAAGCAGCCGCCGCGCCATGGAGGCCGAAGGGTAGTTCCCGTCGGCAATCACCAGCTCATCGCCGTGTCCCATGGACATGAGAGCGGCTAACAGATCGGGAGAGATGATGGGGGGAATACCTTTCAGCACGACGTCCTCCTCTCCGCGGCGCGGTCATGAAAGGGCGCGGCCCCTGGGGGGCCGCGCCGCAAGGTATGGAGAGCGCGGCCGGGCCGCGCCGCGTACTCTACTTCGACAGGTTCACGAACTCGATGTCCGCCGCCTCGCAGAACACCTTCAGCTCCTTGATCCAGTTGCCGTAGGTGCCATGGATGTGGTTGCAGCTCATGGCCTGGATGAATGTCTCCATGTCGCAGTCGTACTTGGCGAATGCATGCGGCCAGTTGTCCTGCTCGATCGCCGCCAGCTTCTCGTCCTCGGCTGCACCGAAGGAGACGAACTCGCCGTGCACCGCCACCATCTTGTAGTGGGTCGTGCTGCCGCTGCGCGTCAGGCGCGCCAGAGTGACCTCGCCCGGCCTGGCGATGTGGTAGACCGACGGTCCGCCGGCGGGATAGTAGAAGCCCTCGGGGCGGAACTCGGTGTTTTTCAGGTTCACCGCGGGGTCCGTGCTCTTGCCGGCAAAGTAGGTGGCATGGGCACCCGAGTTGCACAGGTCCCACACGCCCCTGTCCGGATAGTAGCTGCGCAGATCGGCAAAGAGCACCGGCTGGCCGGTAATCAGCTGGAAGACCTCCATCGTGAGGGCGGCGTCCATGTCCGCCTCCGTGGAGACGACGAACGGGTCGTGCGCCGTGCCGTCGGGCCCGTAGTAGTCATTCAGGAACGCCTCGGCGATGTCCGAGGTCGCGTAGTGCTCGGTGAGCTCGCGCTGGCCCTTGATGCCGGCGAAGTCGTAGCCGAACTCCTCGATGAGGCTGATCATGCCGTAGTAGAGGGCCACCGCGCGGCGGGTGAGCTCCTCGGTGTTCTTCAGCTTCGCGTCGGGGGCCGTATAGTGGATCTTCTTCACGTGCTTCTTCAGATAGTCCATGGCCTTGTTGATCTTCGCGGGGCTGGCAAGCTCGATCTCGGCGCGGCGCACCAGCTCCATCTGGTCCACGTGGTCCACGTCAATGCCGAACTTCTGCATCCACAGCGCGGGATCGGCAACGGCCGTGTCGATGGACAGCGATCTGCCGCCCACGTGCACGTAGCTGAGCCCTTTCAGGCGGTTGAACGCGGAGATGCCGAGGATGGCAGCCTTCAGCCGGCCCTTGATCTGTGCATCCCCCAGCTCGCCGAATATCTTGTAGAAGGGGATGCCCGTCTGGTCCAGGGAGCCGGCGTTTGCCAGCATGCCGACCATTGCGGGGTACCCGGGGTTCAGACCGGCGTAGAGCACAAGGGGCTTGGGGCAGAACTGGGCGGCCACGCGCGCGAAGCCGGGCCATGCCCAGACGCAGTAGTTGAACACGACGCAGTCCACGCCCGCGGTCTGCATCATCCTGCCGTACTTCACCGCGAGGGGATTGTTCCAGATCACCTCCTCGCCCGCAACGACGTCGAAGCCCTCGGCTACCAGCGCGTCTTTCAGATTCTTCTGGGCCTTCGCGTTGATCGGCTCCAGGTCCTTCTTCAGAAACTCACGGCCGTCGCCGAATGTGAGCAGCCCGACCTTGACCTTCCTCTGCATGACATCCTCCTATGCGTATCGATCAGTATCCACGGGGCGGACCGCTCGCAGGCGAACGGGTCCCTTCCCCGGTGAGTTCCCTTCTCAGGTCTTGTTCCCCTGCTGACGCGACATGTCGAACCACACCGCGAGGAGCAGGACCAGTCCCTTGACGATGGTCTGGTAGAACGGGGGAGCGTTCAGAAGGCTCATCCCATTGTCGAGACTGGCCATGACCACCGCGCCGATGATGGTGCCGAAGACAGTCCCCACGCCGCCCATGAGGCTCGTGCCGCCGATGACGCACGCGGCGATGGCATCCAACTCCGAAGAGGTTGCCATGTTGACCGCCGCCGAGTCCAGGCGAGAGGCGAGGAAGATCCCCGCAATGGCCGCCATGGCCCCGTTGATGCCGAAGACAATGAGGGTGATCTTCTTGATGTTGATGCCGGAGAGCCGGCTCGCCATCTTGTTGCCGCCGATGGCGTAGATCCTGCGGCCGAACACCGTCTTGTTGGTGATGTAGTTGAACACGATGAACAGGACGAGAAGGATGACCACGGGGTTCGGCACCCCGTGGTACGCGTCCATCATGAACACAAAACCGACGACGAGCGCCGTGAAAATGAGGCTCTTCAGCACCTCGTCCCGGGGAGTGGGTACCTTCAGGCCGTGCCGCGTCTTGCCTCCGCGCTCCGAGTACTGGGAGACCAGGAAGATCACGATCACGATGGCCCCGAGGATGAAGCCGGCAATCGGGTGAAGGAACTCCTTCCCAATGAGCCCGAAGAACGGGCTGATGGGCCCGATGGTTATCCCGTCGGTGATTCCCACCAGGATGCCGCGGAAGACGAGCAGGCCCGCCATGGTCACGATGAAGGCGGGTACGTTCCTGTAGGCGGTCCACCAGCCGTTCCACAGCCCCATGACGAGCCCCGCCACCAGGGTGATGGCGATGGAGAGCACGGGCGACATGCCCTTCCAGACGTTCATGATGGCCAGTATTCCGCCGCTGAGACCGGCGATGGACCCGACCGACAGGTCGATCTGGCCCAGCACGATGACATTCAGCATGCCGATGGCAAGGATCGCGGTGAACACCGACTGGCGGAACAGGTTCGACATGTTCCTGGGCAGGATGTAGGTGCCCCCCGAGATGACCGCAAAGATCAGCCAGATGCCCGCCAGGGCGATCACCATCATGTACTTTCGCGAGTCGAAGTTCAGGCCTCTTCTCTCAGCTATCATGGTCAGTCCTCGTCTCCCGTGCCGGTCGCGCAGATCATGATCCGCTCCTGCGTCACGTCCTTGTTTGTATTGTCGAACTCGCCCGTGATCTCCCCGCGGCACATCACCAGCACGCGGTCGCACATGCCCAGAACTTCCGGCAGCTCCGAGGACACCATGATGATGGACACTCCGGATGCCACCAGGGAGTTCATGATCGTGTAGATTTCCTGTTTCGCCCCCACGTCGATGCCGCGGGTGGGCTCGTCGAGGATCAGGATGTTGATCTTCTTCATGAGACTGCGCGCCAGCAGCACCTTCTGCTGGTTGCCGCCGCTGAGATTGATGATCTGGGTGGCCAGGGACGGCGTCTTCACCTGGAAGGAGGAGACACTGGACTGCACCTCCACGATCTCGCGGCTCTCGTCGATGCCCACGAACTTCGCGAACTGGTCGAGGAAGGCGATAGAGGTGTTCTCCCGCACGTTCATGGACGGGATAATTCCCTGCGCCTTGCGGTCCTCCGTCACATATGCCAGGCCGTTGCGCAGCGCGCCCCTCGGGGTGTCGAAGGAGGCCTTCGTGCCCCCGATGAATATCTCCCCCCCCACCTTGCCGGGCGGCGAGCCGTAGAGAGCGCTGGTCAGCTCCGTGCGGCCTGCGCCGACCAGGCCGAAGAGGCCGAGGACCTCTCCGCGGTACAGGCGGAAGCCGGCGTTTTTCACAATGGGCTTTCCCGTGAGCCGGTCGGTGACGGAGTAGTCTTTGACCTCCAGGACGCACTCGCTCATGTCGACGTGGCGTTCCTTGGGGTAGAACTCTGTGATCTCGCGGCCCACCATCATCCGCACGATTTCCTTGCGGCTGAGATCCTTGATCTCCGCCCCCCCGACCGTCTTCCCGTCCCGCAGCACGGTGACATAGTCGGCGATTTCCATGACCTCGTCGATCTTGTGGGAAATGTAGATGCAGGCAATGCCTTCGCGCTTCAGCTCTCTCAATATGTCCAGAAGGAGGTCGGTCTCGGAGTCGGTGAGGGAGGCCGTCGGCTCGTCGAGGATCAGCATCTTCATGTGCGGCAGGCGCAGGACGCGGGCGATCTCGATGAGCTGCTGCTTGCCGATGCCCAGGTCCTTCACCTTCGTCGTCGGCAGCACATCGTCGAGGCGCAGTTTCTTGAGCCACTCCTTTGTCTGGGAGTACATCTCGTTCCAGTCGAGGATGCCGGAACGGGCGATTTCGTGGCCCATGAAAATGTTTTCCGCCGCGCTGAGCTCGGGAAAGAGGTTGAGCTCCTGGTGGATGACGGCAATGCCCGCCGCCTCCGCTTCGTTGATGTTGGAGAAGGTCTTTTTCTGGCCGCGGATGAGGATTTCGCCGCTGTAGGAGGCGGAGGGGAAGTAGCCGCTCAGAACGTTGATAAAGGTGGACTTGCCGGCGCCATTCTCACCGCACAGGGCGTGGATCTGGCTTTCCTGCAGCGATAGAGACACGTTGTCCAAGGCCCGGACACCCGGAAAATCCTTCGTGATGCTTCGCGCTTCCAGGATCATGCTGATCACCCTCTGATGGAGCCGTGCGGGGGCATTCCCCCCGGCGTATGCGGCGTGGGCCGCGGAAAGCGGGGGCTGCTCGAAGCAGCCCCCATTGTGCGCGTTACTTCGCAGGCTTCGGCGGTCTTTCGTTCTCGGGAACGTTCTTGTAGACAGCGTCGTAGCTCTGGAACCCGTCGGCGATGACGGTGGACATCATGTTGTCCTTGTCAACCGCGATGATGTCGAGATTGATCGAGGGGACGTCCTTCTGCCCATTTGGGTAGGTGGCGTTGGTGGTGATCTGCTTGCCCGTTGCAATGTCGTAAGCCAGCTGGATGGCTGCGGAGGCGAGCTTCGGCAGGGGCTTGTAGACCGACATGGTCTGCCAGCCGGCCACGATGGCCTGGCAGTTGGCCAGGTCGCAGTCCTGCCCGGTGATAGGAACCTTGCCCGCGAGCCCCTGCTCCTTGAGAGCCTGGATGGCGCCGAAGGCTGTGCTGTCGTTGGCCGCAAGGATGGCGTCGACCTTGTTGTTGTTCGCCGTGAGGACGTTCTCGGTCAGCTTCATGGCGTTCTCGGAGAGCCATCCGCCCGCCCACTGATCGCCGACGACCTTGATGTCGCCTTTGTCGATGTACGGCTGGAGGACCATCATCTCGCCCGTGCGGAACAGCTTCCCATTGTTGTCTTCCTTGTCGCCGCACAGCAGGTACCAGCGGCCCTTGGGCACCTTGCCCAGGAGGTACTTCGACTGGAGCTTGCCGACGCCCAACATGTCGAAGGTGATGTAGTAGTCGAGATCCGCGTTCTCGATGATGCGGTCATACGCAATGACCTTCACCTTGTCCTTGTGCGCTGCCTCGACAACAGGGGCCATGACACCGCTGCTGACGGGGATGCAGATCAGGACATCGATGCCCTTGGTCAGCATGTTCTCGATCTGGGACATCTGCTTGGTGCTGTCGCCGTCGGCAGAGGTGGCGTACACCTTCGCGCCCAGCTTCGTCGCTGCCTGCGTCATGAAATCGACGTCCCTCTTCCAGCGCTCCAGGCGGAGGTCACCAACGGACACGCCAATGGTGATGACTTTCTTGCCGCCTTCCGTTGTTCCCGACGCCCACAGCATCGGTACAGCGAGGAGGCCGGCGAGAATCAAAACGATCCATGCGATTTTCTTGCCGTGCATCATAGTGCTCCTTTCTCACGAATTCCCCGGGTCAACGATCCGGTCTATTGGCAGGAGTCATGCTCCTCCAATCACAGTAACATCATGCGCCTCGAGAAAGCGCAAGCACATCTGCTCAACTTGTGATGAATTGCTCAAGGATCATATAAGACGAAAAGTGGCTTGTCAACGAAATAATGAGCTCCTCCTGGTCATCACGAGTCGGCAGAAAGGCACTTTGTCCTCTTTTTCCATTATCCCGCTCAAATATAATTTTCAAATATAGTTGTATTATGACAATTCTTTTTTTGTCAACACAAATCAATGTTACTTCCTGAACACTGAACAAGCCGGTTTGTTGACATTCCTGCCTGAAGCTCTCATGATCGGGAGAATAATTCCTGGCGCACAGACGCATCAACGGAGGAAGATCATGGAGAGACCTGCGTATTTCGGCAACCTGCCCTACCCGCCCAAGAGCAAGAAGCCCTGCGTGATCCGCGAAGCCGACCACAAGACAGATTTCTTTTCCCACGAGGTCCCCGAGGAGAGCAACATTTTCGCGGTCATCGCGAGCACTGACAAGCTGCACTGCGGGATGATGTACATGGCCCCTGGCAGTACCTGGCGCTTCGTCGACGAACACCTCGGGGACGAGTGCTACTACCTGCTGCAGGGCAACCTCACCGAGCTGGAATGCGACAGCGGGGAGTGCGTGGAGGCCAACGCGGGGGACACCTTGCTCATCCCCATGGGCTGCAAGCACAAGGGCTACAACTTCTCCGAGGAGAAGCAGATCCTGTTCTGGTCCATCGCCCCGAAGATGTGGCCCGACAAGACTGACACCTCCTACCCGGCGGAGAAAATCCGCTTCTACAAGCACGGGAAAGACGAGTTCAACCTGGGGGCTATGGCCGAAAAAGACGTGGGGCTGCGCAAAGAGTTCAAGCTGCGACAACGTGACGTCAACCAACTGGGCCGGTTCCCGTTGCCGGGGCCCGAGTCGCGCAAGAAGCCCATCCACTATTATGTGCAGAACAAGTCGAACTGCCTGACGACCATATTCGGGGCGAAGTTCCCGATCAGGCTGCGCTTCCATGTCAGCAACGACTTCCTACACGTAGGGGAGCTGTACCTGCCCTGCGGCGGCGTCGGGGCGCGCGTCTCCGAGGTGGATTCCCACGAAGGGGATACGGCTATGCTCATCACCCGCGGCAACATAACCTTTTTCATGCCGGAGACCGAAGAGGTCTTCCTGGCAAAAAAGGGTGAAGTGATGTACATCCCGGAGAAGGTGAAATACCAGCTCATCAACTATGATGACACCCCTGTAGAGGCATACTTCGCCATCGGCGGCGGACTGTAAGAGACCAAACGGGGAGGCCGTGCGGCCTCCCCTATTGTCATTTGCCACCTTGACAGGGGATTTTGTTGCGATATAGTAAATGCCGATTTGCCATCCACTAAAGTGTTTTGGGAATCCACAACATGGAAAACAAAAAAGAATACATCAACAAATCCCTTAAGAAGGCCCTCTCCTTGCTGAAGCTCTTCGACGGCACCACCGAGCCCTTGAGCATCACCGAGATTGCAGCGAAGGTAAAGGCAACCTCGGGAACTATCTACCCGATCATCTTCACCCTCGAATCCGAGGGATTCCTGGAGCGTGAGCCCGATTCCAAGAAATACCGTCTCGGCCTGAGCCTCCTCAGGCTCGGCATGGTGGTTTCCAGCCAGCTGAGCCTTCGCGACCGCGCACAGATCCACCTGAAAAGGCTCTTCGAGCAGACCAACGAGAACGTGCACCTGGCAATCTTCGAGGAGAAGAAGGTCATCTACATCGACAGGAAGGAAGCGAAACCTGACCTGCGCGTGCATTCATTCATCGGCAAGCGTGCGCCGGCGCATTGCACGGCGCTCGGCAAGACGTTTCTTGCATTCCTCTCCGACCACGAGCTAGAGGAATTCTTCAGGACAGAGCCGTTGGAAAAGCACACCGATAACACCATCACGGATCCCGAAACGTTGCGGGCCGCCCTGCGAAAGATCCGCGCCGATGGGTACGCCTTGGAAAACGAGGAGTACCAACTGGGCGGCAACTGCGTGGCGGCCCCCATCCACAATCATCGCGGTGAGACGGTGGCTGCCGTGAGCGTCTCGATTCCCAACAGCCGCTATTCCGCCGAGAGGGTACAGAGCATCACCGAGGCTGTGAAGGAAGCAACGCGGAATGTTTCCGCGAGCCTCGGCTACATCGATGCGGAAGCAGCCCCCGGCGCCTGATAGCGGCCTCGGGAAAACAAAAAGGGCTGCCCTTTCGGGGACAGCCCCTTTTTTCCATCGCGCCGTCTAGCGCTTCCAGTATCCCTTCAGCTGGGGGCTGGTCATGTTCTGGGCGCCTTCATCGAAGCCCTTGCTGCTTCTCCGCTTCAGGTAATTGGTGAGGTAATAGTTGTCAGCGTTGGTCTTGTTGATGACGGTGGAGCCGACCTGAAGGAAGGGTACGCACCAGCCGCTCTTGTTTACCCCGTCGACCACCCACATCGGGTCCATCAGCTTGTGGCGCTCGACGAACAGCGCCAGCATGGATAAGTACCCGAAGGAGTAGGAGTCGGGCATCATGCAAGCGTCGATCTTGCCCTTCTTGATGTAGTCCAGCACGTTCTCGTTGACGTCCATGGTGATGATGCGGCACTTGGACTTGGCTTCCTGGATGGCGGTGGCGGCGCCCATGGCAGCCGTGGGGTTCAGCGTATAGATGAAGTCCAGGTCCGGGTAGGTGATCAGCAGGGACGCGGTGTCGGAAGCGCCTTTCAGCTCGTCGTGCCCGCTGTTGGCGCTGGCGACCACCTGGATCTTGGGCCAATACGCCTTCAGGTTGGCGCGGAAGGAGGCGGCGCGCTCCTCGAGGTTCTTCTGCCCGACGACCTCGAGCATTGCCACGGTGCCCTTTCCGCCCAGGGTCTTGCCGATGTAGTCGGCGACGTTCTTGGTCATGCCGTAACCGGAGATCTCCCCCTCTACCCGCCCTGCTCTATATGCGCGCGCATGAGGTCCAGGATGGTCGACATCGAGAGGGCCCCGGGATCGGCGTGTCCCAGGGACCGTTCCCCGAGCGTCCTCGCCTTGCCGGTCTTCGCCACCATGCCCTTCGTCGCCTCCACGCCCCGCGCCGCTGCTGCGCTCACCGCTTGCATCGCATCCCCGAGAGACGCGCCGACCAGCCGGGCGGCCTCCTGCGCCGCGGGCTACAGGGCATCAATCATCGTTTTGTCCCCGGCCTGCGCCTTGCCGCGCTTCTTCACCGCCTCCAG
>JBEKVA010000113.1:0-11140 GCA_049514475.1 Spirochaetia bacterium | reverse complement strand
CCCTGATGCCCCAGAAGAGGAATGTCTTAAGGCCGTCACCTTCGGGCTCTGCCGCCGGATCGACGTCGAGCTGGAGGGAAAGCCCGTAGCTCTCCTGCATCTGCCGGCCCAGCCAGTCGAGTGCGCGGGCAATGCCTCCGCTGGCCAGGATGGGCGGAGAGAGCTCCTCGGCCAGGGAGCGGGAGACCTGGAGCGCCTGCGAGAGATGATCCTCCGCCGTCTGGAGGGCGGTACGCTGCTCGTGGCTCACGGCGCGCTCCCGGGCATCCGTGAGCCACGTCTTGGCGGCAAAGATGAATTGCTGCACCTGGTCGTGCATGATGTGGGAGAAGCGCTTTCGCTCCCGGGTTTCCGTCTCCGTGATCTGCAGGGCCGCCATCCGGCGCGCCTCCTCGAGCTGCAGCCGCTCGGTGATCTCCTCCAGGGCAACCAGGATCAGCGGGGGCTGGGGTGCCGGGCGCTCGATCCGCCGCGCGCTCACCAGCATGGTCCTCGGCGTCGGACCGCCCAGCATCGCCTTGACCGGCAGGTCCTGGATCTCTCCCCCGTGGGGGATGAGCTCCTCCAGTGACGCGCGAAGCGCGGGGGTGTCCCACCCGCGGCTTCCGATCGAATAGATGAGCCGGCCCTTGACCTCTTCCAAGGGGAGTCCGAACACCCGGGAGAAGGCGGCGTTTGCGGATACGACCCACATCTGCTCATCGACCACCAGGAGCGGGCCGCGCACGGTTGCGATGATGCCCTCCGCGAACTCCTCGGCGCTCTTCAGCCTGCTCACGTCGGCGAGGGTCACCACCACACCGTCGACACGGTCGTCGGATGTCCGGTAGGGGAGAATCTTCAGCGTGTACCAGGAGCCGGCGGCGGTCCTGACCTCCCTCTCGACGGGCATCAGCTCGCGGAGGACCTTCTCCGCGTCACGCTCGAGGTCCTGTTTCTCGAGATTCGGGAAAACCTGCGAAAGCGGTCTGCCCACGTCCGCCGCCGACAGGCGGAAAACATCGGATGCGTTCAACGTGTAACGGCGCAGGCGCAGGGAGCGGTCGAGAAGGACCGTCATGATCGTCGTCGCGTTGAAAAAGTTGGAAAGGTCGTCGTGGGCCTCCCGCAGCTGCGCCGCGCGGTCACGGAGCTCCGCGTTCACCGTCGTGAGCTCCTCGTTCACTGACAGCCCTTCCTCCTTGGCCGTTTCCAGCTCCTCCACGGTGGACTGCAGCTCCTCGTTCATGGACATGACTTCCTCGTTGGCGGCCGTCAGGTCCTCGTTCGCACCTTCCAGGCGGGTGATCAGCGCCTGCAGGTCCTCGCGGGTGGACTTCAGCTCCTCGCGGAGCTGTGCAGCCTCCGAGGCCTCCCGCGGGGATGCCGCGGCGCCTTTCGTGCCGGCGCGGGGGAGCTTCGGCGAGTCGGTGATGATCACCGCCGCCAGCTTCGTGCCCGTCCTCTCTTCGGAGAGAGGCATGACTGTCACGTCGATTGTCCCCCCGCTGCCGCGGGCTCCCCCGCGCAGCCGCGCCAGCTCGACGTCGGCGCCCGTGCGGACCGCCCGTTCCACTGCTGCCCGCAGCTTGATGCTGATGGCCTCCGGGGCCAGGGAGAAGAGATTCATCGTCGGCTTGCCCGACGGAAAATCCAGGTATTTCGAAGCCGGACCCTGGATCTGCATGATCAGCCCGCCCGGCTCTGCAAGGATGATGCAGGCGGAGAATCGTTTCACAAGGGCCTTCTGATTGAGGAACGAGAAGTCAACGGTCGGCGGCACGCTGCCGACCGCCATCTCGGCCTTTCCGTTGGGCCGCATGGAAAACTGCGCCGCGGGCTTTGTCGGGGTCATGGTCCGTCGATACACCCCGTGCTTGCGCGAGACCTCCGCGAAGAACTTGTCCTCGTGGGCGGCACTGTCCGAGCTGCCCAGGAGGAGGTAGCCGCCGGGGTTCAGCGCCATGGCCAGCAGTGAAAGGACCTTCTGCTGGGCCTCGGAGCTCAGGTAAATGAGAACATTGCGGCAGCTGACGAGGTCCAGGCGCGAGAAGGGAGGATCCGTGAGGAGGTTATGGGAGGCGAAAACGATCCGTTCACGGAGCTCCCGGCGGACCTTGTAGTAGTCCCCGTAGGCGGTGAAGAACCGCTCCAGCCGCTCGGCGGAGACATCCGCCGCGATGCTCGTGGGGAACCCCCCTTCCCGCGCCAGCTCCAGGGCATCGTTGTCGATGTCGGTTGCGAATATCTGCACCGGCATGGCGGCCTTGGCGGCGGAGAGGCTCTCCGAAATGAGAATTGCCACCGAGTAGGCTTCTTCGCCGCTCGCGCAGCCGGGGATCCACGCGCGGATTGGCGTCGAGGGGTTTTTTTCGGCAATGAGGGGAAGCAGAGCCTTGTCCCGCAACTCTTCGAATGCGCCGGGGTCCCGGAAAAACTGGGTCACTCCGATCATCAGGTCATTCACCAGAGCGTCACTTTCCGCCGCATCCCCGCTGAGAAGCTGCAGGTACTGCGCCATGGTCGCGGCAGGGCTCAGGTCGATGCGCCTCTGCACGCGGCGACGGATGGTGCCCCGCTTGTACAGCCAGAAATCGAATCCGCTCCGCTCGTGCAGGAGCGCGATGATGCTTTCAAGCGCCTCGGTGTTGGTCTCACCGGGCTCCTTCTCCGCTATCGGGACGGCGGCGGGAATCTGGCGGGAAAATGTCAGAAGGCGTGCCGGGATGTCGGAAAGGGGAAGGGCGAAATCGACCACGCCAGATTCCATGGCGTGCTGCGGCATTGCGGAAAACTGCGCCTCGGCCGGAGACTGCACGATCGTCAGGGCCTGCGCCGCACGCAGCGCGCGCAGGCCCTGCGTGCCGTCTGATCCGCTGCCGGAAAGGATGATGCCGGCGGCATGCCCCTTCTGGTCCTCCGCCAGGGAGCGCAGGAAGAAGTCGATGGGCATGCGCAGCCCATGTTCTCCCCCGGACGATGAAAGACCCAGCCGTCCCTCGCGGCAGGTTACGTAGCTATTCGAAGGATTGGTGTAGATGTGATTGGCCTCGAGAGGCTCGCCGTCCACGGCCTGATGGACTTTCATCGCGGTGTGCGTCGAGAGTATTTCCGCCATGCGGCTTTCGTGGCTGGGCTCAAGGTGCTGGACCACCACGAAGGCCATCCCCATCTCGGCAGGCATCGCGGAAAAAAGGACTTTCAGCGACTCCAGTCCCCCCGCCGACGCGCCAATTCCAACGATCAGATGAGGGCGGCCCTTGTCAGACTTTCTTCCCATGCTTTGATTCTCCCCAGCATAGATTCAGGGGGATCGACCCGATGCATCATTTCAAATTACGCTTATCCATTGTACACACGCTCCCGCGAAAAGTACAGACACGGACCGGCTCCCGCGCCGCCTCCTTTGGGGGGCGCCGCTTTGCCGCACCGCTGTGGTGGAGATGCCGTTCAGCGCGGCAATGTAGCCCAGGCTCTGCCGCGTGTTCATCTCGCGGTAGAAGCCCATGTTTTCCTGGAGGTAGGCGACCTGCTGCTTCACCTTGATGGGCTCCCGCGTGGGGTTGAACCCAAGCACATCTCCGAGAGCTGGTGCGCAACTTCCTGCCCATTGCCTACACCAACGGCAAGGACGTGGCGGCGCACAGGTGCGTGGACGGCATCAAGCGGCTCATCAGGCGGTCAGGATCTATTCGACGGGCCCTGATTCTCCAGGGCAGCCCAGGGCCACCGTTTGTTTCTCTCAAGCGCCCAGAGCAGGTACGATTTCAGCTCGCCCTCTTCGTTCGCGGCGTGATGCCGCAGAGCCTTCAGCACCTCGGGGTCCCCGCGGCCGATGTTGCCAAGGACAATGGCCGCGTTGCGGCGCATGAGAAAAGGCTGCCCAGCGTCCAGGAGGGGCAGCAACCGGGGCAGCCTCTCCAGGCCGTCAAGGTAGATGTGGGGACTGTGAGAAAGGGAATCGTAGCCGCTGCGGGGATCGGCAGCGCGTGCCACCAGGGGCCGGTTTTTCGGGCACACCTCCTGGCAGACATCACAGCCGCGAAACCAGGAGCCGATCTTTCCGCGCAAGGGCTCTTCGATGGGAATGCTCCTCCGTGCGACGGCATTCACGCAGAGCATCGGATCAAGGGCATACGGCTTGTACAGGGCGCGCGTGGGGCAGGCCTTGCGGCAGGCACCGCAGTGCGTGCACTGGTCCTCGATGGGCCCGGCTCCAGGCTGGAGCACGGCACTCGTCAAGACCCCGCAGAGGGCGAAATAGGAACCGTACTTCTTCGACAGGAGAACACCGTTCTCTCCGTAGGTTGCCAATCCCATATCGACAGCCGCTATCTTCAGAGGGAGGTTCTCCGTGTGCACCGCCTCGAACCCGAGCCCCTGCCGGAGAAACGTCGCCAGGCTTTCGGCGATCATGCGAACAACAGGGTAGTAGGCATACGTCCTGGCAATCTTGCCGCGGAGATCTCTTGTGGCTGTCTTGTAGTTGCAGGAATCGTCCAGGGAATAGGCCCCGACGAGCACGATGGATCGCACGCTCGGCAGGGTTTTTCGCGGGTCCTCATATAACGCCAGAAAGTCCTTGCTCTTCGGCGAAAGGCGATAATCTTCGACCTTGAAATGCCTTTCCGCCGCGCGTCTCTGAACCTCCTGGACGTACTCGGGGTATGTGCGAGCGGGCGCGAAGTCGACGAGACTCGCGCCAAATGATGTAGCGCGGTCCCGCACCTTTCCCTCAAGGCTTTGAGAATCTGACATGTGATCTTCCTGTCCCTGGCGATGCCTGCGGGCCTCAGCACCCGAGGTACGCCTTCTTCACGTGCTCGTCCGAGTTGAGCTTCTTCGACTCGCCCTGCAGCGCAATGGTTCCTGTCTCCAGCACGTAGCCGATGTCGGCCAGGTCCAGCGCACCATTCTCTCTTCTCTTTCGCCCCCACAGTAGCGGCTCGGAAGGCAGCGGTCAATCGAATGAGCCGGACCAGACGCGGCTGATCGCCTGGCGGTAGTCTTCCGCCTCCTGCCCGCGGACCTCGCTGCTCCACCCCAGCAGCCCGGCCAAGCGGCTCACCACCGTTTCCAGCACGTCCAGCCCCTGGTGCTCGCGGAAGCGCAGCGACGTTCTGCGGATCAGGAAATCCCCCGCGCCCAGGCACATTTCGCTTTGCACCGCGTGGGTGATCTCCGCCAGCACGAACGGCCGCCCTTCCCCGATCCGTGCGCCGAGCGCAGGATCTTCACGGATCAGCGCGGCCAGTTCCCCTACCGAGGTGCCATAGGTCTCGCACAGGTGCCGGCAGCAGTCGTCGGGAAGCCCCGTTTCACTCTTCAGCCGCGCCGTCTCCTCGGCAAGCCAGTGCTCAATACCACCGTTGGTCCCCTCGGGCTGCGGCGCCCCGTGGTAGCGGCGGCCAACCGTGCTGCAGGCCGGAGATCCCGTGATGATTCCGCGGCCCGCGAGGTCCGCCACCAGCCCGTCGACGAGCTGTTCTGCCATCATGCGGAATGTCGTGAACTTTCCACCGGCAATTGCCCAGAGGCCTCCCTCTGTCTTCCATATACGGTGCGCGCGGCTGGTTTCCGTCTCCGAGGGAAGACGCCCATTTACGGGCTCTGGCCGCACCAGCGGCCGCACTCCCGAATAGATGGCCACGATGTCGCTGCGCGAGAACACCCCGGGGAAAACGGTTTCCAGGAGGTCCATCGTGAGCACGATCTCCTCCTCCTCCACCGGCACGTGGTCCAAGTCCGCGTAGTCCCGCACCGGGTAGTCCAGATCGGTGCAGCCCATGGCGAGGTAGCCGGGCTGGAAAGGGATGAGGAAGTAAAGAACATTCCCCTTTGCTGGGATGACAACCGCCTTGTCGGAGGTGAGGCGCTTCTTGAATATCAGGTGCATGCCCTTCGAGGGACGAAGGGCGGGGCCGGCGGCGCCCCCCTCCCCCGCCATGTGCAGAAGCAGATCGGTGTAGGGACCCACGGCACTGACCACGACATCCGCGCTCACCGTGTGCTCCGTCATGCTGCCGCCGGGCGATTCGTCGCGGAATCGCGCACCGCGCAACTGCCCGGCTGCGTCACGGATGAAGGCAGTGACCGCGGCATGGTTCAGCACCGTCGCCCCGGCGGCCTCCGCGGCCAGGATGACCTCAAGCGTGATGCGCGCGTCATCCATGACCCCGTCACGGTAGGAGCCGACCATCAGGGGCGCGGGGCGCAAGGCCGGCAGGGCGGCAAGGATTTCCCGCGGGTCTGCCATGCGGGAGCGCCGGCCATCGTCGGCGCCGCACAGCTCATCGTAGCGCTCCAGGGTGCCGCGGAGGGTGGTCCCGTCATACGGCGGGGTGTCCCCGTAGACGGGGAGAAGGTATTCCACCGGCCGGGCGAGATGACGGCAGGCGGCAAACAGTCGCTCCCGCTCCAGGCCGGCCTCGCTCACCAGATCTGCATCGTTGGAAATGTAGCGAATCCCCGCGTGGGCCATCTTGGAGCTGACCCCGCTGGTGCCGGCCGCGAAATCGGTCCGCTCCAGGAGCGCCACGGAAAGACCGCGCAGCGCGCAGTCCCACGCAGTGCCGGCGCCCGTGATGCCGCCGCCGATGACCAGGACGTTGAAGTGGCCGCCGGTGAGGCGGGCAAGCCTTTGCGATCGTTTCATGTTTTTTCTGCCGCGGCTCAGGCGTAGTAGCCTTCGCAGGAGGCGCGCATTCCGATGAGGAACGTGCGCGACTTCGGCGGCTGCGTGACGGCGAACAGCACCGACTGCGCCACGTCCTCGGGCTCCAGGAACGTCTGCAGGGCCGGGTCGCCGGCGGTCCGTCCGGTGCCGAATGCATGCTCAGTGTTCACCCCGCCGGGGGCAACGACGCTCACCCTGACCCCCTTGTCGAACACCTCGCGGTCCAGCGCCTTGGCGAAACCCACCTGGGCGTGCTTGGAGGCGCAGTAGGCGGTTTCCCCGGGGAAACCGAACAGCCCGCCATCCGCTGCAACGGACACCGCCCTCACCCCTTCTGCCTCTATCAACGGGATAAGGGACGAGAGGGCGGCCGCTTCGCGCGCCGTCACCGCGACATCCGCCCCTTCGGCGGCAAGGGCGAGCGCGGTCGCCCTTCCAATGCCCTTGCTGGCCCCGGTAACAAGCACTGTTTTTCCTGCGAGTCTCTTTTTCATGCGGGCAAGCCTACCCGATCGATATTTCAGCGTCAACGGAAGTCGGCGCGGAGCAGCCGGGCGTCCCGCGCAAGGTCGAGGAAAGTATAGCGATTGCGTGTCTCCGCGGCATGGGCAATCGCATCACGGTAGGCGCTCATGTCCCAGCCCAGCTCCTCGGGCCGGGTCGGCGCGCCAATGGCATTCAGCACCGCGCTGATCTTCTCCGGCGGCCAGGCAACATCTGCAACCAGCCGCCGGGTCGACTCCCACCCGGACCGCAGCCGTTCGTTCATGGCGTCCGCCGTTTTCCTGTCGAGGCGTTTCGGAAGAAACTCTTTCCAGCACGCGGGGGCAAGCTCGGGCCCGTAGCGTCGCGTGAAATCGGCTTCCTCAAGATCGCACGGGTGGACCTCGATCCTCTCTTTGGCAAGGAGCTCCTGCTGCAGCCGCGCCATGGTGAGGGTGGTGACCCCGATCTGCTCGCCATGGAAGGTCTGGTGCCCGCCGGGCCGGCCGCCGCGCTGCTCCTCCAGCAGCTCCATGTAGTGACTTATGAGGTGCTCCCCCTGGCTGCCGGGATGACTGCCGCCGCAATAGGCGGTGTTCAGCCCCGTGAGGGTAAGAACGCGCGCCAGGCAGGCATGGGCCTCGAGGTCTCCGCGAAGCAGCGCCTCGGGCTCGGCGAAAAGCCGTTCCTCGTCCTCCGCAAGGAGAAGGAATGGCAGTTCCAGGAACTGATCACCGCGCAGGTGGTGAGCGAGCAGCCAGTCGGCTTGGCACGCCGGGCGGCAGACGCTGTCCCCCACGCCGGCGCGGATGAGACGGACCGGGGATGCCGCCATGACGGAGAGGTCCATGAACACCCCGGCGGCAAGCTGTGCCGGCAGGGTCCGCTTCATTCCCGCGACCCTGATGGAGGCAGTCTGGGAGGTGTACCCGTTCATGGAGGGCGCCGTGGCAAAGACCGCGTAGCGCTTGCCCGTGCGCGCGCCGGCGTACTTGCAGAGATCATTGATCGTTCCCGAGCCGACGGCGATGTACGCGTCCGCCTCAGCTCCCGCCTGCTCCACCATCCGCACCGTGTCCTCCGCGGCTTCGCTATGGCGGGGCAGCCTGATGCGGACAAGGCGGAATGCGCTGGAGAGTGCCTTCTCAACGCGGGAGCCCATCGCGGCATCGGTCTCAGGGTCACTCACCACGGCCAGCGTGGATCCCAGCTGCAGCGCGGCCACCAGCTCCGCCTCCCCGCCAGCAAGGGATTTTTCCACCACGATGGATTTGATCGGCATGGGGACCGGCGTGCCGGTCTTCGGGTCGGGATAGCTTCCGCTCATCAGGCGCTGCAGGACATCGCTCATGAATCCTCCTCCTGGTCGAACATCGGGCGCAGGCTGTCGAACAATCGTCGATACGATCGATGTGACTTTTCACAAGCGGCCGCGGCTGTCGGGTCAGGTGCCACGTCCTCCCCGTCGCAGCTCACCGTCTCCGTGCAGCTTCGAAGGTCCGGCTGCAGTCCCGCCGCAACGGATGCGAGCATCGCGGCGCCCACCGGCGCGGTGTCCACGTCCTGGATCCGCCTGACGGTAAGGCCGCACACGTCGGCGCGAATCGATGCCCACAAACGGCTTTTGGCCCCGCCGCCCATGAGCAGGACCTGCCTTGCAGGCACCGACAACGCATCCAGTCTTTCTATCACATCGCGCATGGCAAACGCGCATCCCTCCAGGACCGCCCTCGCCATGTCCGCTGCAGTGTGCGCCGAGGTCATCCCGTAGAAGCAGCCGCGGGCGGAGGGCACCCACGCGGGGGACATGGAGCCGCTCAGTGCGGGAAGGAAGATCACCCCGGCCGCGCCGGGCGGGGCCTCTGCCGCGCGCCGCGATGTCTCCTCGAAGCCTGCCATGCGGAAGACCTCGGTGAACCAGCACAGCGATCCGCCGGAAAGCCAGCCTGGGTTCTCGATGAACCAGGAGCCCCCGGGGTACTCGTGCGTCTCCACCAGGCCCTCGGGGTCGATGATGGGTGTCAGACTGAGGGCGCCGACAACCTCGGCCGTGCCCGAGACGCAGGCAACGCCGCCAGGGTCCAGGAGGCCCGCTCCCAGCGGGCTGGCAAAGTCATCTCCGCATCCCACCGCCACGGGCGTCCCTTCCGCCAGCCCCGAGAGCGCGGCCCCTGCCCGCGGCAGCCCGCCTGCCATGCTGTGCGCTGGCGCAATTCGCGGAAGCTGCGCCCGCGAGGCCCCGAATGCGTGGAGAAGCTCATCATCGTAGCCGCGCGAGTGCAGGTCGTACAGCATCGTGGTGGAAGCCAGGCCGTGATCGTACACGTCCTTACCCGTGAGCCTGCGCACCATATAGGAGACCGGCTGGTGAAAGCAGGCGGCTCGCGATACGTCAGGCACGTTCTCCATCAGCCAGCGGATCTTGGCTGCCATGTGGCCGGGGTCAGGGTTCACGCCGCCAACGCTCTGCACGCGGCGGAGCATGGCGGGAGAGAGCCTGAGGGACGCGCGGCGATCCATCCAGATCAGGCAGGGTGCGATCGGCAGGCCGTTCTCGTCGACGGCAATGCACCCGTCGAGCTGTCCCGTGATGCCAAGGCCCTGCACCTCTTCGGGGGCCGCGCCTGCCTGGAGGAGCGCTTCCCGCATCGCCGTGTCCATGGCCTGCTCCCAGGCGCGGGGATCCTGCTCCGCCCAGCCGGGACGTGGATAGCGGGTCGGATAGGGCTCGAAGGATTTCCCCCGCGCTCTGAAACGGCCGTCCAGGAGGAGAACCTTGATGCCCTGGGTACCGAGGTCGATGCCGGCAATCACGGCGGAATACTATCACAGCCCCGCCGAACGGCAACCATGCGTATGGCGGGTACGGCGGCGGGAGGATGGCACGGCGGTGGGAGGTTGGCACGCTGGCCAGGCACCACGGACGGGAGGTTTTTCTTGACGGCCCGACCCTTTGGGCGTATAAGGTGGCACAGGGAGAATTTTCATGGAGCGTCGTCTCTTGCGGGTCAATCTTTCAGAGGGATCGTTCAAGGATGAAACAATCCCCGCCTCCGTCCTTGACCAGTACATCGGGGGAAAAGGCCTGCCGCCTGGTACTGCTACAAGGAGCTGAAACCCGGGCATCGACGCACTCGGTCCTGAAAACAGCTCTAAGGGAGACCTTCATCATCTCGGACGGTTCTGGCGGCATCGGGAGCATCGTGCAGGAAAGCCTCATGTCACGCCGGCTGCTCTGCGAGATCGGTTCCGATGAAAGCGAAATCCCGCAGGAGATCATGCTGTTCCTTGCCTGGCTGGCGCTCATCATCAGAAAAAAGGACGCAGCCAGCGCGGGCTGAGAGAGGCCTCCCGCGGGCGGCAATGGTGATTCTTTTTCTTGACGCGGGTGCTGCTCTGCGGTAAGACACACCTGATGAACGAGAAGGACAGGGTCATGACGGCGGTCGCGCATCGGCGGCCCGATCGCACGCCCGCTTACTGCGGAAGGATCGACGACCTGGACTGGTGGCTGCAGCGCTTCGGGGTGGCCACCGAAGAGGAGCTGCGGTCGTACTTTCAGCTCGACCTGAGAAAATCGGATTACACGGGGCTTTTCGTCGTCGAAGAAGGAAAGACCATCTGGCACACCAGCGACCAGTGGGACGCCGGGTACAGCACGGAGAGGGGCGGCTTTCCCCTTGCGGGCGTGGAAAGCGTGAAGCAGGTGGAGGCGCATCCCTGGCCGAAGCCCGACGATGTGGATTACACGGAGCTTCATCGACGCCACCAGGGGATGAACCCGCAGTATGCCACGATCTTGTCTCTCGGATGGCAGCCGCCTTTCTGCACCCTCCTGGACCTCTTCGGAATGGAAGAGGCAATGCTCCACATGTACCAGGAGCCGCAGATCATAGAGGCCGCGGTGGCGCATATCGAGAGCTTCCTCCTTGAAGAAATGAAGCGGGCAATGACGCTGTGCGCCAAAGACGCGCAGTTCTACTGGTGCGGGGATGACTTTTC
>JBEKVA010000112.1:0-11193 GCA_049514475.1 Spirochaetia bacterium | reverse complement strand
CTTTGCCGGGCAGCAGGGCCTCCTCTTGTCCCCCGAGCTTTTCCGCAAGATGATAAAGCCCTGCCTGAAACGATACTTCCGCCTCGTCAGGGAGAAGACGCCGGCCCGGCTGCACCTGCATAGCTGCGGCGCGCTCAGGGACATCCTGCCCGACCTCGTGGACATCGGCGTGGAGGTGCTGAACCCCGTCCAGGTATCCGCCCGCGGGATGGACCCTGCCGAGCTGAAGCGTACCTTCGGCGGCAGTCTGAGCTTCTGGGGTGGGGTCGACACGCAACATGTGCTCAGCCGGGGGACCCCGCAGGAGGTGGCCCGGGAGGCCCGCCGGATCGCGGAGATCCTGGGCAAGGGCGGCGGCTACGTCCTGAACCCGGTGCATAACATACAGCCGGATGTTCCCCCGGCCAATATTGTCGCTCTTTTCGGTGCGTTCCCAGGAGGTCTTGGATGAAGGACACTGCCCGCATTGCCCGGGAGGTTGCCCCCTCGCCCATCAGGAAGATGTTCAACCTCGCCGGCACGATGAAGGACGTCATCAGCTTCGCCGTGGGCGAGCCTGATTTCGTCACGCCGCGGAACATCATTGACGCCGCGGTCCGCTCCCTGCGTCGGGGCGAGACGCATTACACGCCAAATGCCGGCCTCCTTCCCCTGAGGAAAGCGATCGCCCGGCGTTTCCAGGAGGAGCGGTCATATGCTCCCGACCCCGATGGGGAGGTCATCGTCACGGCGGGTGGCATGGAGGGACTCATGCTCGGCATGATGGTGATCCTTGATCCCGGTGACGAGGTGATCATCAGTGAGCCCTACTGGCCAAATTACCTGGGCCAGGTGCACATGTGTGGAGGCGCCCCCCGATTCGTGCGCGCGCGGGAAGAGAACGGCTTCATAATGACCCCGGATGATGTGCGTCGAGCCATAACCACCCGGACGAAGATCATCCTCATCAACTCGCCATCCAACCCCACCGGCGGGGTTGCCGGCGGCGAGGTGCTGCGCGAGATCGCCCGCATCGCGGTCGAGCACGACTTGTTCGTAATCACCGACGATGTCTATCACCATTTCCTTTACGATGGGGCCGCTTTTGAAAGCATCTCGGCGTTCGATGGCATGAGGGACCGCACGCTCGTCGTGGACAGTTTCTCCAAAGCCTATGCAATGACAGGGTGGAGGGTCGGGTTCGCCGTCGGCCCCTCTGCGGTCGTGAAGCAGATGGTCAAGTTCCAGGAGAACCTTGTAAGCTGCGTCAGCCCGCAGGCCCAGTACGGCGCCCTGGAGGCGCTGGAAGGCCCGCAGACATCACTGCATCGCATGGTCAGGAAGTACGCGGAGAGACGGAAGCTGATCGTCGAAGGTCTCAACGACATCCCGGGCCTTTCTTGCGGCTGGCCTCGAGGAGCCTTCTACTGTTTCGCAAACGTGACCCGATCGGGTCAGGGTTCGGAAGATTTCGCCATGGCGCTACTCAAGGAGACCGGCGTCGTCACGGTCCCTGGATCGGGATTCGGCGAAGCGGGGGAGGGGTACCTACGGCTCTCCTACGCGACCTCCGAGGAAAACATACGTGGCGGGCTTTCCCGCATGCGGAGGTTCATGGAGCCCCGTCACTGAAAAAGAGGAGGCCGGTCATGAATGACGAGTCGATCTACGAGCGTGTCGATTCTCAGGAGCTCCTGGACATTGCGGGCGATCTCATCCGCATTCCCAGCCACGTCGAAGTCCCCGGCGAGGAGCGCGAGATCATCTACCATCTCGAGGGCTGGCTGCGTCGACAAGGATTCGATGTCCAGACAACGCAGGTATTTCCGGATCGGAAGAATCTCATGGTCATGCTCCCCGGCAGGGGAAAGGGGAAAAGCCTTGCGCTGAACGGTCACCTCGACACCGTGCCGCCGGGAAGCGGGATGACCCAGCCCTACGCCCCCGTGATCAAGGATGGTCGTCTCTACGGGAGGGGGGCGTGCGACATGAAAGGCGCCGTCGCCGCCATGCTATATGCGCTCCTGCTCCTGAGGCGGCACAACGTCGAGCTCGCGGGGGATCTGATCTTTACCGGGGTGATCGGTGAGGAAACCGGAGGAACCGGCACCCGACATCTCGTTGTCAAGGAGGGGTTCAGACCGGATTTCGCTGTGGTCGGCGAGCCCACCGATATGAATATCGTGGTGTCGCACAAGGGGGTGGCGAACCTCGAAGCAATCGTCCATGGCAACTCGTATCACGCGAGCATGCCGGACCTGGGGGCGAATGCCATCGCGGCCGCGTGCACCTTCGTGAAGGATGTGGGGGAGAGACTGGCTCCCGCGCTCAGGAAGCGCACGCAGGAGCATGTCGGCTGCGCGACGATCAGCGTCGGCGTCATCAAGGGTGGGACGAAGATCAACATGGTGGCTGACCGGTGCAGTGTGCTGATCGACCGGCGGTGGGTTGACGGAGAAACCGAGGAGAAGGTTTCCTCCGAGCTGGAGGATCTCCTTCGCGAAGCCTGCGCCCGTGACCAGCGACTGAGCTGCGAGGTGAGGTCGCTTCTTCCCCTGGGCGGGTACTACGGCCCATTCCGCATTCCCGAGGAGCATCCGCTTGTCTCCGCCGCTCGACAAGTCCTTGGCATGCGAGGGCTCCCTGTCTCCGTTGGGGGCATGCAGGGCTGGACCGATGCGGCGACCCTCATGCATGCCGGTGTGCCTGTCATCCTCCTCGGACCCGGGTCCGTTGCACAGGCCCACAACGATGGCGAGTACGTGGAGGTAAGACAGCTTGTTGACGCGGTGGGCGTTTACCTCTCACTCGCCGAGACCATCTGCGGGTGGAACAAGACGGCCTGACGCAGGCGCCGTGGAGGCACGGGCGCCGCAGGGGGGATGCCCTGCCATTCTACCGTCAGGAAAAGGTATTCGCCCGCATGGGTCACTATCTACACTAGAAAACCTTTCGACCGGGCCTCACGAAATAGAATTCGAAAAACTCAAGCTATTGACGCGAACGCGACTCTCAAGACGGAAGATGCGAGTATTCAAGGCTCCGCAACCTTATCGAAGCACCGCTCGAAGCCTATCGCTTGACCCTTCCGGACGCTTCGCCCTTCATCAGTGCGAAGATCTCTTCCTGCGAAACATAGTTGAAGTCACCCTCGATCGAGTGGGATAGGCAGGAGGCCGCCGCCGCATATGAAATAGCTGATTGCGGGTCGTTCGCCATGGCCGCATCAGTACAAGCGAATATCAATCCGGCGGCGAAGGAATCCCCTGCCCCGATGCGGTCGACAATGTTCCGGATCTGGTAGGGGCTATAGACGCCTTCCGTTCTCGGCGCGAATACGGCTGACTTTGAGGCCGCATCGTACAGCATCGCGCCCCAATTATTATGGCTCGCAGAAAGGCTTTGTCTCAGGGTGATTGCCACCTTGCTGACATTGGGGAAAAGGCGGATGACCTGAGATGCGACATCCGGATACCGCTCAATCGCCAGATCGCCCTTCTCAACATCGGTCCCTGCAGCGGATATCCCGAAAATGTCGCTTGTATCCTCCTCGTTCCCGATAACGACGTCCACATGTGGCATCAATCCACGCATGACTTTCTCTGCCAGCTTGTTTGGCGGAGTACCGGGTTCCCAGTCCCACAGTTTCTTGCGGAAATTGAGGTCACAGGAAACCGTCAGGCCTTTCTTCTTTGCTTCTTGGACTGCCAGCAATACAGCTTCAGAGGCCTTCCGGGAAATTGCCGGGGTGATCCCGGTGATGTGGAGCCAGTTGGATCCGTTTAAAATTTTGTCCCACGCATACGCGTCTGGCCCGGCTAAACAGACTGCCGAGCCGGCCCTATCATATATGACGTTGCTTGGCCTTTGATTTGCGCCACGCTCTACAAAATAGAGCCCCAGCCTGCCGTTTGTTCGGAGCACAAAGCGGGTATCGACGCCAAACCGTCGAACTGAATCCAAAGCGGCATCGCCCAGTGATCCGACGGGCAGCACGGTCGCGTAGCGGGAATCTCGGCCCATCATCTGAAGCGAAACGGCCACATTCGCTTCCGTGCCGGCGAAAGAAATATCTGCATGGCCTGGAAACCCTTGTCGAATTCTGTTAAACCCTTCGGGCTGAATCCGAGCCATGATCTCTCCGAAGCACGTGACTATGGTTGTCATGCTTTGCCTCTCACCTGCTTCAACACTGCAACCGCTTCCTTCCCGTTCTTCGCAATCTTTTCCCAATCCCTCTTCTGAATCAATTCGCGAGGTGCGATCCATGATCCCCCTATTGCCAGGATCTCCTTCAGCGCGAGATAGGATTGCATGTTCCCGAGACTGAGGCCTCCCAGCGGGATGTACCGCAGACCAAGATGCTGGTATGGCGAATTGATGCCCTTCAAGTACTCGATTCCCCCCATTCCTTCCGCATGAAAGAACTTGAGAATATGGCATCCCTGACTGACCGCCGCTTCAATCTCCGAAGGGGTCGCAATACCGGGAGCGAAGGGAAAGTCGAGATCCAGGGCAAGGCGCACGACCTCACGGTTGTAGCCTGGTGCTACCCCAAAAGCAGCTTCACTCTCTTTCGCCATGATGAGCTGTTCCTTGGTCAGGATTGTTCCAACCCCGGCATACATCTCAGGAACTTCACGCCGAATTCTCTTCAGGGATTCGATCGCCGAATCGGTCCGCAACGTCAATTCCATTGCGCGAATACCACTTGCGAGCAGAGTTTTGGCTAATGCTGGGGCGTCATCGGGGTTGTCGATCACCAACACCGCGACGATTCCGCTTTGCTCGAGCCTCACTTCTGCTTCCTTTGGCATCAACAGCTTCACGTCATACCTCCCGATGCTTCGATTCTACGTAATGCGGTCGATTATAGGGGCGTGTCCTGCCTTTGGCAACTCGCTGGAACTGGCAGATTGAATCTATTTACGGTGAGCGTCGCGCAATAAAAAGCCCGGCAAGCCCCTCGGGAGTCAAATAGGCCTCAGGATCTTTGACCAAACCTCCTGTCCTGATGTCCCAATACAACATTCCTGTGTGGTCGATGTTTCCGGCGAGGACCGCACCGACCAGGTGATTGTCGCGTATGACGACTTTCCGGTAGGAACGGGGGAAATTGCTGCGGCTATAGACTTCACAGCCGGCCAGGTCCCGCTCCCTGACGGCGCCCAAAAAGACGAACGGCACGCCGTAGAACACCACCGAGTTCATGCTCATGCCGCCTATATACCTTTTCTCTCTGCCCATCGCGTTGCTGGCGGCCACTCTTCCCTGCACGGCTGCGTCCGGCCATAACGTAAAAAGCGCTGTTCCGCCGTTCAGGATGTCCGCCGCATTGGCCACGTCACCTGCCGCAAATACGTCCTGAGCCGTGGTACGCATGCGGTCATCGACCAGTATTCCCCTGTCTACCGCGATCCCCGTATTCCTCACGAAATCTAGTGTAATGTCCCATAAATGACTATACATGCTTGGTTTCTTGTGATTGACTTTTCCCAGGGCCCTCTGGATGGAATCCGACGTCAATCTCTACTCCGTGCCCGTGTACCACATGGGAATTCCTGGCCAGCTAAAATGCTTCCTCGATCGGTTTGGCAACAGCACATTCGGCATGTACCGCGCGCTTCTGCCCGAGGGCAAGGACACCCTCCCCAAGCTGCTTAAGGTTGTCGGATCTATCGCCCAAGGGATCCACATCTTTTCCGGCCAGGAACACACGATTACCGATCTCATCAATCACGCGCTCATCATGCAGTCTATCCCGGTCGCTGCCGATCTTTGGGAATCCTACATCGGTGCGGGCGGATGGACGGCAAACCGTGACGCCAGGGACGCTCTGGAGACTCTGGCCGGCGAAAAGGAGATGGGGGCGATAGCCGCTGTGTCCGCATTCCGGACCCTGGGTCGAAGAGCGGTGGAGATGGCGATGATCGTACGCGCGGGGGTCACCGCTTGCAGGGAGGTCCTTGAAAAGGATCCTCTCTACGCCCCCTGCTCTCCCGGCTTGGCGCCCTGCGGGAGGAGACATGACCGGAGGCAAGGCCGGAAAAGAGAGGCTGCCATGAGACATCTGCTGATGATTCCCGGTCGGGTCGAGATTCGCAGGGACGTGCCGGCGCTTGTCGGGATAAAGCGAGGAAAGCTGTGAAGGACATATCCACTATTGCTCGTGCAGTTACAGGGTCCCCGATCAGGAAGATGTTCAACATCGCCGCCACGATGAAAGACGTCATCAGCTTCACCGTCGGCGAACCCGATTTTATCACGCCGTCGAATATCATGGCTGCCGCGGTTCGCTCTCTGGACCAGGGGGAGACCCACTATACAGCGAACGCCGGCCTGCTTCCCCTGAGAGTGGCGATTGCCAAACGTATGAGGGATGAGCTCTCCGTCACCCGGAACCCCGAGGGGGAGATTATTGTCACAGCGGGCGGAATGGAAGCCCTCATGCTCGGCATGATGGTCCTAATCGATCCAGGAGACGAAGTCATCATCAGCGATCCCCATTGGTCGAACTACCCCCGACAGGTGCAGATGTGCGGCGGAGTTCCCCGCATGGTCAAGGTGCGCGAAGAAGACGCTTTCGTTCTCGACCCTGACAATGTGCGCAAGGCTGTCACCGACAAGACGAAGATCATCATTCTTAATTCGCCGTCTAACCCCACGGGGGCAGTCATGGACCGGGACACACAATCCGCAATCGCCCGTCTGGCGGTCCAGCACGACCTTTTCGTCATATCCGACGAGGTCTATCACCATTTCCTTTATGACGGGGCCACTGCGTCGAGCATCTCTACCTGCGATGGCATGCAGGGGCGCACGCTTGTTGTTGACAGTTTTTCCAAGACCTACGCAATGACCGGATGGAGAGTCGGCTATGCGGTGGGGCCGGAAAAGGTCGTAGAAAACATGGTGAAGTACCAGGAAAACTTCGTCGGCTGCGTCAACACGCAAGCGCAGTATGCCGCCATTGAAGCGCTGGAAGGGCCGCAAGCCGCGCTGAATCGCATGCTCCATACGTACGCAGAGAGGCGAAAGTTGATAGTCGAAGGCATCAACGGAATAACGAACCTCTCCTGCCTATGGCCGAAGGGAGCCTTTTACTGTTTTGTTAACATACAGAATACACGTCTCAGCTCTGAAGAGTTCGCCATGGAGTTGCTCAAACAGACAGGAGTCGTCACAGTCCCTGGATCGGGTTTCGGCGCTGCCGGTGAGGGCTACATAAGGATGTCGTACGCGACCTCCGAAGAGAACATCACACAGGGCCTGGCAAGGATTCGTCAGTTTGTCGAGTCGCGTGCGTGAACACGCGGTCGAAGGAGGATGGAGACGGGCTCCGTGCGCTTCGTGCTCGGTCAAGAGGAGAGGAGAACGCACCAGTCTTCTGGTAGCGGTCTGGCGTAACTCCTTTTATTACCAGGAATTATCTTTGCCCCAGGGATGACGCGAACATCTGACCTACGGTTTAGGAAAACAAGGCCAAGCCGAGTCGACGCGCGTTTCTCTGCAACTCACTGCTGACTAATAGTATTCCCTACAAAAGGTTGGGTCAATTAGCGTTTGGCCCACTCCTTTTCATGTTGCTTGGATTTGGAACGGTTTGTAGGCAATCTCCTCTTTTTCTCACATCTTTTATCTGACAGTGCGGGGCGCAGGCGCTCCTTGGAAAGGTGCGATGGCGCACATGAGGAGATCCGCAGACACCTGTAACGTGTTGCTCTGGTCGAGAATGCTCTTTCAGGGTGTCGGGGGTCACGATAACGGACCACCCCTTAGGGTACGCTGCCCTCCATTCCGTCGGGAGTAGGAGGGGAAATGGGGTACCGAAGGGTGAATGCAGAAACGCTTCACAGCATCTTACAACGGTTACGAGCTGGGTTGGCCTGTCTTGCAAACTGCAGCTAGAAAGTCCTCGCAGATTGTGAGCATGCCTGCCTCCTTGAGGGAGCAGAAGATAGTCAAGGCCTATTTGCCTGTCTTTAGTATGACATAGTCGACGGAAGGGGCCGATGCGCCAAAACCTGATTCTTCGATCTGCAATCGAAGTGCGACACTGGCAAACATTCGCTGCCCTTGGTCGTGGGGGCCTTCCGTAGCCGAGAGGTTAGCGCGCAGTGACACCATTTCCCTTTGAGGTATCACGGACTCAGAGACCCGCTCTGGCTCATCACTAAAGCCTCCAGCCAGAAGGAGCGTGATACCGCGGTTGCCTGTCAGATTCTCAAAATAGCGATATACATCTGCCAGATGGGCAATCTCGGCCGTTTTGACTTTGCGGTCAGTGTTGGTTTCGATGTGGCAGAGGACGAGGTTCACGGAGAAGCGTGTTCCAGCGAGCTTGAATTGTGCAGCATAGGGAGTGTGGAGAAATTCATTCTTTCCAGGGTAAGTGCCCAGGTTCTTGGCCATTTGAATCTTATCGTTGTAAATAAAACCGAAATATCCGCTTCTGCTCACGTCAGCTTCCCAGTTGTCATTCATCCCCGCCAGCACCTTCTCCATAATTCCCGCGTCCCTGAGACCCTCAGCGGCCACGACATCGAAACGAGCCACCGTGGCTGAAAAGGTGGAGTACAATCTCTGCGGGGCACCCAAAGGGCTCATGTTCATGTTCGCGATCCGAACTCGCTCGCTAGGGAGGGGATTATTGGCAGAAGGGGGTTGAAACCCGGGGTTGGGACCTTGAACCGGTTTATCGTGTTCGGGAAGAGTTGGCTTGCCTGCCAGTGACATAATCGTCCTGCGCTCCATTTTTTCATGGAGGATCTGCAGCCTGAGGGCAATCTGGCCTGCGGCTTTCATTGAATCGATCGCTTCTTTCAGATCGCCGGCCTGCATCTGCGTCAAGGCATCGTGATACTTCTGTTCTGCATTTTTCATTTCCGCGGGCGCCCACCTTGGCGCGTCGAGGACCCGAGCGGCTCCAATAGCGCCTTCCACCCGGATCTGCGCGTCCCTCAGCCAGTTCAAGAGGCTGCGGACAGTTTCATAGAGGCCGCTCATACCCTTGAGCGTACCATAGGCCTCGAGGCGGGCATTCCAGTAAGACCTGGCGGCAAATAGACCGAGAGTAGCATCGATGCCTGAAAGGAGCCGCGCGAACTCATCTGGGAAAGCTCGGTCGGCTCCAATTTCCGCGAGCTTCGCGCGCGATGCTTCCAACCGGATCTTGACATCCTCTTCATAGGCCCGCAGAGCCGCTTCCTTCGCTAATTTCGAGGCTTCCGTTGCTTCGGCGAGAAGAGAACGGCATCGAACCGGGTCGCCGTCACGTGCGGCCAGCGCTGCGTTAAGAACGCCTTGCGCCCTCGCATACATCTGGTGTTCATAGTATTCCGCCCCCCACGCTGAGGCGTCGCGAAGCGCGGCCAGCGCTTTGGAAACTTCGGTATCGCTCGCTGGGTCAGGCGTCTCTATTACCTCGGAAACGCTCGCATTCGGGACTTGGACCACAGGTGCGGGGCCGACACCGGGCGAACCCCGAGGTGAAAGCGAGGTGCATCCTGGCAGCATGAGGAAGATCGACGCAAGGGCAATTGCCCGAAACATGGCCAAGGTGTGCCTCTGTGTTTCGCGATTCAAGATGACTTCGTTCCTCCTGCCGTTTTCAGTACAACCGTCTTTGGCTGCTCACGCTCATGAGAGCGCGCGACGCTATGATGACTGTCGTCTTCTCTATGATTATCGTTATGAAAGTGTCTGCAGCGGAGTCGAATATGTTCGACACGCTTTAGACTGCGGAATTACAGAAGGATTGGGACATCGTTCCCACACGTCCGATGCGACCGTCGCGCATCTTTCTCGTCAGGGCGTTCGCTCATCCGGCGTGCCGCGGGCATCGTGGCGATTTGTCAAATGGACATTCTCCAGAAACGCTATGCTGTCGTTTCCTCTACGCCGCCGACCCCGACCTGCCGTTTCCTCCTTCCACGCTTATCAGAATACCGCTTCATAGCGCCCGGGTGGGTAAACGAGTCGTAGTGGGGGGAGAATCGGGCAAGCCGTCACCTGGTGCTATCGAAGGCGCATCCTCCCCGCGGTGCCGGAGACATCGATGTGAACGACGGATGCGATAGCGCTTTTCAGCGACGGAGGAGACTGCGTTCTCAAAGCCTCCAGGATCCCGCGTGGTGGCGCATGCAGCACAGAAATCCAAGGAGCAAAGCGGACGCAGCGCCTATCGGGCAAATATGCTTCTGTTTCATTTCATCGTCCTTTCACTCGGGCAGCATTCATCCCTATTCCGCCAGTGCTGTCTGCGCACGCAGCAGGTCGTGCAGGGTCACTACCGCGCTGATGTCTGCACCTTGTAACGGACGTATCAGGACCATTCCCGAGCCGCTTTCCATCAGCAGAGCCCCGACATCGCGCACGCTCGTTTCTGGTGTGCAGAGCACGGGAGGCGTCAAGCGCGGAGGCAAGTTCTCCGCGAGCGCAGACTTCAGCTCCTGGCGGCTCGCCACGCCATGAATATTTCCTGCAACAACCACCGGGAAACGGTTATAAGGATATGAATCAAGATAGCTCTGGACCGTTGCGCGCTCAAGGTCCGGGAGCACGACGGGGCGCGTGCGGGCGATCTGCGAAACCGGGAGCTTTTGCCAGCTTTCCAGGTCCCTCGGTGGCTTGATGCGGATGAGTTCATGGCCATCTTGAAGCAGGAGCGCGTCGTAGAAATTGTGGCGCCCGCCCAGCCGTGCAATCGCTTGGCTTACGATCGAGCAAAACATAAGCGCAGGAACCATGGAGAACTGGTGGGTCATCTCGAAGACGATCAGGAGTGCCGTGAGAGGGGCGCGCACCACGGCATTGAAACACGCGCTCATCCCAACAGCGGCAAGCACGATTCTGTCGGCCGTGCTGAGCGGGATCCACATCCCCGCGACGCCGGCGAGAAACAACCCGGTCAGCCCCCCCAGGAACAGGGTGGGAGAAAATATTCCGCCGCAGCCGCCCCAGCCGTACGATGCGACGGTTGCCAGGAACTTGGCTACGACGAGGACGCCTGCCGCCTGCCAGACGAGCTTGTTATTCAACGCCAGTGACAGGTCATTGTAGCCCAGGCCGAAAACGCCTGTATGCCCGTTGACGGCAAACACCACGCATCCGAGAACCCAGGTGACGAGTGCTCCGCAGAGGGGCCTAAGCCAGGAAGGAAGCCGGCTGCGGCTATGCACACGGGCTCGCAGGGACAAGGTCAGGCCCTGGAAG
>JBEKVA010000111.1:0-11203 GCA_049514475.1 Spirochaetia bacterium | reverse complement strand
ATCTCGTCCATTGCGTGGCGCGCGGTGCGCAGGACCGCCAGCACGCCGCCGGCGCTCTCCGCAATCTTGCCGTGCACCTCTTCCAGGAGGGTGAACAGCTTCTCGTGGTGGACGAGGATTGCCAGCTCTTTTTCCAGCTCTTCCTCCTCGCCAGCCTTGAGCGCGAGGGCCTTGATCTCGGTGACCGCGTAGGTGAGGAGGTCCGTGCGGCGCAGCCTCTCCCGCTCGTCCCCGACGAGCTTCGATTGCCGCTCCCGCAGGGATGCCAGCGCCGCGTACAGGGCGTGAAACCGCTCCGCCAGCGGCTCGGTCCCGGCCCAGCGGTCCACGAGGGTACGGTGATTCTCCAGGTCCAGCAGGGACTGGTGCTCGTGCTGGCCGTGCAGGTCGAAGAGCAGGGTGGAGAAATCGTGCAGGTCGGCGCGTGTCACCGGCGTGGACTGGATGAAGATCGAGCCGCGGCCGTTTGATTTCAGCATGCGGCGCAGGATCACGGCGTTGTCCTCGGGCTCTATACCGTGCGCGCTCAGCCACTGCATTGCCTCAGCGTTGCCCGGCACCGAGACGATGCCTGAGACGGCGGTCTCCTCGGCCCCGCTGCGGATGATCGAGGTGTCGGTCTTGTCCCCCAGCAGGAGCCCCAGCGCCCCGACGAGGATCGACTTGCCGGCGCCCGTCTCCCCGCTCAGGATGTTCAGCCCGGCGGAGAAGCGCACCTGCAGCTTGTCGATGATGGCGTAGTTGTGGACGTGCAGCTCTTCAAGCATTCGGCTCCCCCGTCCAGTTCAGCTTGGTCCGCAGCACCTCGTAGAATGTCCGCCGGTCGGTGTGCACGATGCGGGCCGGGTTGGGCGCCTTGCGGATTGTCACCGTGTCCCGCGGCAGCAGGGGGAATGTCTCCTGGCCGTCGATGGTGAGCACCACGTCAACCTTCTGCGGCTCCTCCACCTCCACCCGCAGCACCTCGGAGGCGGGAACCACCGTGGGCCTGTTGGAGAGAGTGAAAGGACAGATGGGTGTGAGAATGAAGGCTTCCATCTCTGGGTGAAGGATCGGCCCGCCCGCCGCCATTGAGTACGCGGTGGAGCCGGTGGGGGTGGCAACGATGACCCCGTCGGCGCGGTAGCGGGCCATGTAGGTGTCAGAAAGGAATACCTTCAGGCGGATCATGCGCGAGATGCCCTGGATGCCGATCACCGCCTCGTTGAGCCCCAGAAGGCTCGCGATGCGCTCCCCCGCCCTGTGCACGTCGACCGACAGCATGATCCGCTCGCTCACCCCCAGGCTTCCCTGGAGGAACTTGTCCCAGGTCCCGATCAGCTCGCTCTTGGACACTTCGGTGATGAACCCGAACTCCCCCATATTCACCGCGAGGATGGGGACGTCGCGGGAGGCGAGCATGCGCGCGCAGGAGAGCAGAGTCCCGTCCCCTCCCAGGGAAATGGCGAGGTCCACGCCGGTGAGGTTCGCCGCATCCGCGTGGTTGGAGAAATCGAGGGATACCACCTTGATGTTCCGCGAGCGGGCGAACTCCTGGATCGAGCGCACGACGCTCTGCACGTCATCCTTGCGTGAGTTGATAACAGTCAGAACGGTGCGAATTTCCCGCCGATTGCCGGCCATGTCCGCCTAACTATAGTTGGGGGGCGGCGCGTTGGCAAGCATGCGGAAAGTGCCGCACGCGCCTATGGCCTCGCTCCCGGCCATCCAACGCCGCAAGCTCGCGGCGGGGCCTCGCTCAGCCTCGGCATACGGGAGTACCCGTTCGGCGAGTACGCCGTCCCTGCCTACGGCAACGACGCCAGCACCTTGCAGACATTCTCCACATCGCGTTTGCCCAGCATCGGGTACAGGGGGAAAAGCAGGCAACGCAGGACCAGGGATCGTGCATGTGCGCAGTGCGCCGCCGGTGAATCCTCCAGCGCCGCTATGGTGTTGCCAAAGGCTGGAAGCGTATCGACTGCCTTCTTCAGGGCGTACTGCCGCACGTCCTTCATCCCATCTGCCAGCGCCACGGGGAAGGAGGAGAGCACGTTCTCCGCATCAACCTTCTGCGCCAGGGAGCGGTGGCGGGACTTCAGCAATGATTGTGCGTATGCCGCGGCGATCTCGCGGCGCGCAGCCACGAAGCTCTCCAGCGCCGCAAGCTGGGAAATGCCCAGCGCAGAGTTCATATCCGCCAGCGGAGAGAACAGGGGCGAGGCCTCCTGGATGCGCCGCAGGGAGGCGGCAACCTGCTTGCTCTTTGCCAGCACGAGGGAGCCGCCGCCGCAGGTCACGATGCTCTCGGGATCCAGTGAGATCAGGCAGACATCGGCGGTCCCCCCGCAGGGGGTCTCCCCCACCATCGCCCCCAGGGACTGGGAGACATCCTCGAGAATGGGGATTCCCAGCGCCTTCAGCGCCGCGATGTCCGCCACGATCCCCAGGGAGTGCGGGACGAGGATTGCCTTGGCTCCCTTCTGCGCAAGGGCAGCGGCCTGCACGGGATCGATGGCCCCTGATTCGGGCTCGACGTCGACAACGAGGGGAACCAGGCCCCTGTCCAGCAACACGCGCAGCCACAGGGCGGGGGCAAGCGCAGGGAGCAATACCGGGTCTCCCGCGGCCAGGCCGAGGGCTTCCAGCGCCGCGGTCAGGGCGAGGTAGGAATTGCAGAGGGTGACTCCCCCGGCGTGGCCCAGGAGGTGGCCGGCTCGTGCCACCAGCTCCCGCGAGATCTCCCCTGGCCCGATTTTGTCGGAAACGATGCAGGAGAGGACGCTGCCCATGTCTTTTCTTTTCACCGTGGGTCGGAACACCGGGACTGCCATTTTTGGGTTTCCTTTGCGGTCTGCATTGGGCGCCGACAAGCGCCGTTTGTCAAGTTCTGCCAGGAGCTGAGGGTTCCGCCATCCCTTCGAATCCCCCCTTCCCCACCAGCGGAACGAAACGGCAGCCTATGCTGCGCTCCAGGGACACGTGCCCTCCCGTCCTGCGCACAACCACGATCTCCTGCGCGCGCCGCCAGTCCCCCACCGGCACCACCATGATCCCGTTGTCGGCAAGCTGATCGCAGAGCACCGGCGGCACGGCGGGCGCCGCGGCCGCCACGATGATCCGGTCAAAGGGGGCGTGCTCGGGCCAGCCGAGGCTGCCGTCCGCGGTGAGCAGGTGCACGCTGCGATAGCCCAGGGAGGCGAGGGTCTTCTCCGCCGCCGCGGAAAGCTCGGGGATGCGCTCGACGCTGAACACCTCGGCGGCACACTCGGCAAGGACGGCGGCCTGGTAGCCGCTGCCCGTGCCGATCTCAAGTACGCGCTCAGAACCGCGCAGCAGGAGCGCCTGCGTCATGAAGGCAACCATGTAGGGCTGGGAGATGGTCTGTCCGTAGCCGATGGGCAGGGGGTGATCCTCGTAGGCCGCGGCGCGGCTCACTGATGAGACGAAATGGTGCCGCGGCACGCGGCGCATGGCATCGAGGACCCGCTGATCGATGATGTCGCGATTCTCAAGCTGCAGCCGCACCATCCGCTCTGCTTCTGGGTTCGGCACGCCGGCGGACGGCTGCACGGCAGCTCCCTGCCTCAGAATGCCACGAGGACCGGCAGCTCGCTGCGCCGTATAAGGTGGGACGCCGTGGAGCCCAGCAGGTAGTCTTTGATCTTGTGCCGGCCGTGAGCGCCAATAAGGATGAGATCCGATTTCTCCCGCTTGGCAACGCGGGGGATGGTTTCCACGGGCTTTCCCGCTTCCATCACGAGGCGGTAGGGAATGCCGTGGGTCCCCAGGTAGCCGAGCTCCGTGTCGTAAGGGAAGCTCTCCTCCATCTCCTCCGTCACGGTGAGCACGACCATCTCCTCCCAGATGCTTCCAAACGCGTTCACGCAGTACTGCAGGGCCCCTTCGGCAACGGGGCTGCCGTCGTAGGGGAACAGCACGCGGCGGGGGCTGTGGAATGCCGCCGGGCAGACCAGGACGGGTCGGGGAGTCGAGCGTACCACGTCTTCCGTGGTGGACCCCACGATGGCCCGCACGATATGGGCGTTCTCCCCCTTCTGGCCGATGACAACCAGGTCTCCCGAGCGGGCCTCCTCCGTGAGGATTCCTGACGGCAGCCCGTCGCGGAGCACCGGGACCAGGGGGACCTTCGCGGACGCCGCGTCCCTGGCGCACTGGGAAAGGCATTTTTCACCGAATGATCGGATGTCCTGACGGACCCGGTCGTAGAACCCCTTCAGGCCGGGATCGGGCGGGATGTAAACCCGCTCGAAACCGTAATCGAAATGGCTCGCCGTATAGATGATGGGAAGATCGGTCTTTCGGGAATCCGCGACAAAGACGACCTTGACCTGCGCCGAGACGCGGCGGGCAAAGTCCAGGGCATACTGGAACGCAGCAAGCGAATGGGGAGAGCCGTCAATGCCCGCGACGATCTGCCCGATCACTCCCGGCGCGTCTCCCCGCCCGCCACCGCGGGTTTGCCCAGGAGGCTCTCATCCTTCGCGTGAAGCTTCGAGAGCTTGTACTGCTTCAAAAGGAGGCGGATCGCGTCGTTGATCCCCTCTGTCCTGTTGGCGTAGTAACCCTCGCGGACCATCTCGTCCAGCCCCTCGAGCAGCTCCGTCGAGGTTTCCACGTACGTCTTCGACACTTCCAACCCTCCCTTTCCCGTGCTCGGGTGCAGATACTACCCCGGCACGCGCTTGAAATCAAGCTTTGCCTTCACTTCTAAGGCAAGACCCTCTGGGGCATTTTCTCCACCTGCCCGCGTGGAACTGATTTCCAGGCTTCGTAGAAAGCGATGAACCAACCTGATTCAAGGGTATCACGCACCATGCGGTAGAGGTCCTGCGAGCAGCGGCGCGCGTTGCGGCGGAAGTCGCGCAGGGAGTCCTCGTCCCCGAGGTCGGAGACCACGCGGAGGCTGAGCGGGGGCAGCCGGGAACGCAGCGCCGCCACGAACACCCCCGCCGTCTCCCAGTTGCACGCGACGGCCCCACTCAGGGCAAACAGGGATTCCCTGACCTGCGCCGACTGGATGAAGAACTCGCCGCACGCCTGCACCCCGGCGCGGATGTGCATGCCGCGGTCCTTGCCCAGCTCCGTCAGGGTGCGGATGAGCTTCTGCCCCTCGCGGCGCGGGAGAAAATCGAATGCCGAGGGGAGCTTCATCTCCTGGATGATCCTGTACGGCAGGCCATTGCCCGATATGTCGTACTCCAGGCACGAGGTGCCGAGCACGACCGTGTGGATGATGAGATCCCCGTCGAGTGCCCCGCAGGTTCCCGTGTCCACGATGAGATCGGGAAGAAAGTCATTGATAGCCGCAACGGCCGCCGTGGCCGACCGCGCTTTTGCAGGCCCTGTTTCCACCGCCATGATGTCGACGTTGCCCACGGCGCCGCGCGCCGTTCTGCAGCCGAGAACCTGCTGCGCCTCGCGCAACGCGAGCACGGTCCGGCAGGTGCTGTATTCCAGGGGTATCGGGCAAATCAGGAGCACTCGCAATCGGGCCCCCGTGTTCGCGGATTTCTAAAAAAATGGGGGGATAGGTAACACCTATCCCCTGGGCGAGACACTGGGACAAGGAAAGGAGGTGAAACTTGCCCCTGCGAATCCAGATTCCGTCCTGTCTCTATACCGATAAACACACGGGATTGGAGTTGGTTACACCAAAGGGTGAGATTTCCTCTCCAGGGGACGGGCCGCGGAGCGGGCCTCGGCGCGCGCAGCCAGGGCAATGCCCGCGAGAATGAGGCCACCACCGGCCAGGCGGACCGCCGAAGGGACCTGCGAAAGGATCGGAATTGCAAGAAGCGTTGCCCCGACGGGCTCCGCCAGCAGGCTCACCGTTACCAGGGTGGCGGAGACATACTTCAGGGCCCAGTTGTACGCGGTATGTCCGAGGAGCTGGGGTCCGGCGGCGAGAAGCGCGATCCAGAGGTACGCTGCCAGCGGGTACCCCGTGATCCGCGTCGCGGTGATGCCCACGACTGCGAGAAGCACCACCGCCGCGGTCGCGTAAGCAATGCCCACGTACAGGGTCAGTGACATCGTCTTTCTCAGCCTACGCCCGATGAGGAGGTATCCCGATACTGAAACGGCACCCAGCAGCGCCAGGGCATCCCCTTTCAGCGACTGGCCTCCCGTTGCCCGCAGGTCAGCAAGGCCTACGAGCGCTCCCCCGATCACCGCAACGAGCACGCCGATCGTCGTCCAGCGGCCCAGCCGTTCCTTCAGGATGAGCACCGAGGCAAGACCGACGAACAGCGGGTTGGTGCTGACAAACACGACGGAGCTCATCACCGAGGTGTAGTCGAGGGAGCTGATCCAGAAGGCGAAGTGCAGCGCAAGGCAGACTCCCGAGGCGATGCCGAGCAGGAGCTCCCGCGCGTGCAGGGCGCGGATCTCTGCGCGGCAGCGCACCAGTGCAATCGGGACGATGACCACGGCCGCGGCGGACATCCTGAGGGCCGCGATGAGGATGGCAGGCGCCCCTTGCGCGCGGGCCAGGGTGACAAGGATCGCGGCGGAGGAGACGGCGAGAACGCCGATGACAAGGGCAAGGTAGGCCCGCGCGCGGGCGGGCGTCGGCCCCGGCGTCACCCGTTCTCCCTCCCACGAGCTTGTGGGGTCCCGCGAGCTTGCGGGGTTTCGCGTATCCGCCCGATGAGCCGCAGGAGGCCGTCGAGCAGAGTCAGCGGATGAGGAGGGCAGCCGGGCACGAAAAGGTCCACGGTGAGGATTCCCGCCACCCCGCCGTACGTCTCGGGCATGTGTGCGTAAAGACCGCCGGAGATGGCGCAGGCGCCGGATGCTATGACGATCTTGGGGTCGGGCACGGCGAGGTAGGTCTTTTCCAGCGCCAGGCGCATGTTCTGCGTCACGGGGCCCGTGATCAGAAGGCCGTCGGCGTGCCTCGGGGAGGCGACGAACTGGATGCCGAACCTGCCCATGTCCCAGCCGACGGTTGAGAGCACGTTCGCGTCAGCCTCGCAGGCGTTGCAGCCTCCGGCGCTCACCTGCCGCAGGCGGAGGGACCGGCCCAGCGTGCGGCGGAGCCTCCCGCCCAGCGCCTCGGCGCGGCGCAGCTCCCCTTCGCCGAGGATCAGCGCCTCGCGCGTGCGGGTGGCAAGCCGGTAGTCCTGGGTGAAGGTGATGGCACCCGCGGGACAGGCTTCAGCGCAATCGGCGCAGAAGATGCACGCACCCAGGTCGATGCGCACCTTGCCGTCAGCGCCGCGTGAGAGCGCGCCCGTCGGACAGGCCGCCATGCAGGACTCACAGCCGTCGATGCATTTCGAGGAATCGATCGCCGGCAGGCCGCGGAACCTCACCGGCAGCGCGGGGGGCGCGCCTCGGGGAAACGTAATGGTACGGTAGCCCTGCCGCAGCCGCTCTCTCAGGATTCTCAGCATCCGTTCATTCCTTCACGCTCGCTCGCGTGCATCCCTGTACGCGCTCGCCTTCGGCATCCTTGCCTACAGGTCGTGCCCGCAGTAGGAAAGGTTGAAGCTCTTGTTGCACAGCGGGAAGTCTGACACCGGCTGTCCCCGCATGGCAAGGCCGAGCCCGAACCAGTTGTGAAACGAAGGGTCCACGATCTTGCAGCGCGCGAACGCGCCGCGCCCGTCAGTGATGATCGTGTGGCAGATCCCGCCGCGCCACCCCTCCACCAACGCCGATGAAAAGTGGGATCGGGCCAGTTTCCCCATTGCCGCCCGTATGTCCCCCTGCGGCAGGGAGCCGAGCAGCTCCTCGATGAAGGCGAACGACCTCTGCACCTCCATCCAGCGCACGTATGCCCGGGCGAAGACGTCTCCTGTCCGCCACGTGGAGACCGGTAGCTGCGAGAACCTCCAGATCCCCGTCGGAAGGTCGCGGCGGAGATCGCGGTCCACCCCGCTGGCGCGGGCCGCGGGACCCTGCAGCCCGATCCGCAGGGCCGTTTCCCTGCCCAGGGTCCCCGTTCCCTCGAACCGGGCGAGCACTGACGGTGTGCGCCACAGGAGGTTGCAGGCGCCCGCGGCCTCCCGCGCGCAGGTGCGCAGCCGCTCGAGCAGCCCACCGGCCAGGGTCTCATCGACGTCGAAGCCCACCCCGCCGGGCCGCACCATGCCCCTGCCGAACCTGCTTCCGCAGAGAAGCGCGCTCATGTTCAGCACGTCTCCACGGAGTCGTCCGCACCACGAGGAGGTGGGCAAAAAGCCGACGTCGCCGGCAAGGGCGCCCAGGTCTCCCACGTGGTTGGCGATGCGCTCCAGCTCCAGCGCGATGGCCCTGATGGCCAGCCCGCGGGGCGGCACGGTGCAGCCGGCGAGTGACTCCAGCGCCTCGCAGTATGCCGTGACGTGTCCTATGGTGGTGTCCCCGGCAAGTGTTTCGGCGAAATGGATGGACCGCGTGTCAGGGCCGCCGATCAATGCCCGTTCGATGCCCCTGTGCTGGTAGCCCAGGGAGATCTCCAGGTGCAGGACCGTCTCCCCGTGACACTGGACGCGGAAATGCCCGGGCTCGATCACCCCGGCATGCACCGGCCCGACGGCGACCTCGTGGATCTCCTCGCCTTCCACGCGGAAAAAGTCCGCATCGCCAACGCGGGGGGACGCCCGGCCCGACAGCGCGCCTTCCATTGGAGGCTGGAACCTGACGGGCTTCAGCCAGGGGTGCCCCTCGGGCGTGATGTTCCACTGCTCGGCGATCTCGCGCTCGAACAGGTGGGCGGCAGGGCATTCAGGGGTGAGCGACGGCCAGCTTTTGTCCACGCGCGTAACGGCGGCGCGCAGCACACCGGCCCGGCGGTCGCAGAGGAACGCGTAAAGAAGAAATGCAGGTGCGCTGCCGGCTGCGCCCTCGGGACGGGCGAAGAGCGATGCAATCTCAAGGCCATCGGCTGCCCCGCGGATCACCAGGTCGCGAAAGCTCTTCAGGGGGAGCAGGGGCAGCGTGGAAAGGGCCGCCCCCTGGCCGTTGCGTACCGCGAGGAAAGTCCGTCCCGCCATCTAGACCCCCAGGAGGCTGACGGCCTGCCTCAGGGCTGTATCGAGAAAGCCGGGGATGAATACGCCGAGTGCCAGCGTGACCAGCAGGAGGGCAATCGGGGCCGCCACCATGATCAGGGGCTCGGCGGCCAGGGGCCGCGCAAGCTGCGGCGCGACAACCGCTCCCGCCCCGCCCGCTCCCTGCACTGCCGCTGCCCCGACCCTGACGCCCGCGCCCTGGGCAGTGCGCACCAGCACCGTGATCATGCCCACGAACACTGCGGCGAGCAGGAGCGAATAGATGACAACGACCACCCAGGAGCGGGCTTCCACTGCCGCGCGCAGGATCGTCAGCTCGCTGGTGAAGGCACCGAAGGGAGGAGAGCCGACAATGGCGAACAGGCCCGCGACCCACAGGACGCCCGTCACGGGAAGGGACCTGAGGAGGCCTCCGACCTCGGATGACTTCTTCGTGCCGTAAGCCGCCAGGATGTTGCCGGCAACCAGGAAGAGGGCTGCCTTTGTGAACGAGTGATTGACGGCGTGAAACAGTGCGGCCCAGGTGCCCGCCCCGCCAAGGCCTATGCCGACGGCCAGGATGCCCATGTGCTCCACGCTGGAGTAGGCGAGCATGCGCTTGTAGTCAGGCTGGGCGATGATCAGCCCTGCTGCCACCCCCATGGAGACCAGGCCGAAGACCAGCAGCGTCTCGCGGCCGAACTGCCCCAGGCCCGCGGCGGAGCACACGGCGAGGATGCGCAGGATGGCGAGGAATGCGCAGTTCAGAAGGGCTCCCGAGAGCAGTGCCGAAACGACGGACGGCGCCTCGCTGTGCGCGTCGGGAAGCCACGTGTGCATCGGCGCGAGCCCCATCTTGGTCCCGTAGCCCACCAGCAGCAGCAGGAATGCGGCCTTCAGCCAGCGCGGCTCCAGCAGGCTGGCATTTGCCACCAGCCGGGAAAAGGTGAGCGGGATGGCGCCGGTGGCGGCGGAGCGCACGGAGGCGGCCAGGAAATACGTGCCCAGCAGCGCCACCGCAATGCCCACCGAGCAGATCAGCAGGTATTTCCAGGTCGCTTCCAGTGAGCGGTGGTGACGGTGATAGTGGATGAGGGGCGCGCTCACCAGCGTGGTGGCCTCGATGGCCACCCAGAGGAGGCCGAAGTGCTGGCTGGCGGTCACCAGGGTCATGGCGGCCAGAAACCCCAGCAGGCACGCGGTGAACAGTGCCTCGGGAGTGTTGTCGAAGAGAAAGCCCTCCTCCGAGTCCGCGCGCGTTGCCCCGCTTTCCCGGGAGAGAAACCCAATGGCGGACACGGAGACGCAGAGAAAGAGGGCACTGGTGATGCCCAGGAAGATCCGGCCCAGCTCGTCCACGGCCAGCCAGCTCCCCGCCGGCGGAAACCGCGCCGGGTCCACCCAGAGCCAGCAGACCAGCGCGGCGTGCAGCGCCGCCACGGCCACCAGCAGAACGCGGCGCGCGGCATGGGACCGCAGGAGATAGGCGGCCACCGCGGCGCAGGCCGGAAGGCCGATGAGCAGGACGATCATCACGGCGAATCCCTCAGGCTGGAGAGACGGTCGGAGTCGATGTGGTCGAACTCCCTGTTGATGTGAAAAATCGTGATCCCCATGACGAACACGGCCACGAAGGCATCAAGGAGCGTCCCCATCTCCACCAGGAGCGGCTCCTGCTCTGCCAGCGCCAGGCCGAATGCGGCAATGCCGCTCTCCATGGCCAGGTAGCCCAGCGCCTGCACGATGGCCGAGCGGCGGGCCACGATGATGAAAAGGCCTGTGACTGCCGTGAAAAGGGCGGCGGGCACCAGCAGAAGCGGCGCGGCGCCGGGAAGCGGCAGGCGCAGTCCCGTGAAGAGCGACCCTGCCAGGAGCGCGACACCGATGAGAAGCGACGCCGAGTACCCGACGAACGGCTCGACCTCGCGCCGTGCATCCACGGACCGCACCGCGCGCAGCAGAAGAAGCGGGAAGGCAATTCCCTTCAGCCCGATGCTCACACCCGCCTGCAGCAGAAGCCGCCACAGCGGGGCATCGATTCCGACCAGCAGGGGAAGCAGCCCCAGCAGCACACCCTGCACGGAGACCGCCGCGATGCAGGAGAGCAGGCGGCTGGAGCCCAGGAGCCAGAGACTGGTGAGCATCAGGATTACCAGGACCCCTTCGATCCACACTGTCATGCGCTCTCCATCCCTATCTCACCAGGGCGAGTGCCAGCGCGA
>JBEKVA010000110.1:0-11244 GCA_049514475.1 Spirochaetia bacterium | reverse complement strand
GGCTGCGCGGAGGGAGGGCCTCAGGGATCGTCGTGACCCATGGCACCGACACCCTCTCCTATACCGCCTCCCTGCTTTTCTGGCTGTTCCCGCGGCCGCAGGTCCCCATCGTGCTGGCCGCCTCCCTGCAGCCGGCCAGCAAGCCGGGCAGCGACGCAATCCCCACCCTGCGCAAGGCCATCCAGGTGGCAGCGGGGAACACGCCGGGCGTCTACGTCGTGTTCGGCGGCAAGGTCCTTTCTCCCCTGAACCTGAAGTTCGAGCGCATGGCCGCCGACGGCTTTCGCAACTGGAACATGGGAAAGCCCTGCCACGGCGGCAATCCCCTCTTCGAGGACCTCCCCCTCGCGGGGGACCGGGAAAAGCTGAAGGCGCGCATCGAGAGCGCCATCAACTCCACCCTCATCCTGCGCGTGTATCCCGGCATGCGGGGAGACCACATCATCGAGCTGATGGACCGCGGGGTGAAGAACTTCGTGCTGGAGCTCTACGACACGGGGACGGCGAACCTCCGCGACTCCCCCTATTCCCTGCGCCGCGTCTTCCTGGCCGCGCGGGAGAAAGGCGTGCACGTGTTCTGCACCTCGCAGCAGGAAGGCATCGTGGATTTCTCCCGCTACGTCACCTCCCACGAGCTGTGGCGCGAAGGGGCCATCCCCATGGGCCCGCTCACCACGGAGTCCGCCTGGACGAAGCTGGTGGTGTGCTCGGCCTTCTCGGATACCGAGGAGGAGATGCTGGCAAGAATGGAGCAAGGGAATGCGGACGCTTGTCTCTGAGCTGCACTCGTTGGTCGGCGCGACCGTCACCCTCTCCGGGTGGGTCCACCGGATCCGCGACCTGGGGGGTGTCTCCTTCGTGGTGCTTCGCGACAGGAGCGGCAGCGCGCAGCTTGTCTTCGACGCAAAGCCCGAGGTGACCCTCGAATCGGTGATCCAGGTCGAGGGGACAGCGGCGGCAAACGAGAAGGCGCCCGGAGGATTCGAGGTGCGCGTGGCCAAGCTCCAGGTCATCTCCGCTGCGGCGGCTGATCTCCCCTTCCCCGTCAACCAGGACCCGGGCAAGACTTCCCTTGAATCGATCCTCGACAACCGCATGATCTCCCTGCGAAACCCGTCTATCCTTTCGATCTTTCGCCTGCAGTCGACGATCCTTGAGACATTCTCAGCTCACCTGCGCGGCGAGGGGTATACCGAGATCAAGACCTCGAAGCTCATCGGGACCGGCACCGAGGGCGGCACCGGGCTTTTTGCGGTGGAGTATTTCGACACCAAGGTGTACCTGACGCAGTCCCCGCAGACATTCAAGCAGGCCATGATCGCCTCGGGGCTGGAACGCGTGTTCGAGATCGGCCCCGCCTACCGCGCGGAAAAGCACGACACCCCGCGGCACATCAACGAGTTCGAGTCCCTGGACGTGGAGCTGGCCTTCATCGAGAGCGAGCAGGACCTGATGGACCTGGAAGCGCGGATCCTCTCCGCCATATTTGCCGCCATCAGGGAGAAGAACCAGAAGGAGCTGGATGCGTGGAAAGCGAGCGTGCCGGATCCCGATCTGTGCGCGAAGATCCCCCGGGTGTCCCATGACGAGGCAGTAAAGATCGTGGGGACAGAGACTGGCAAGAAGGTCTACGAGATCGGCCCCGAGGGTGAGCGTGCGTTGTGCGACTGGGCGCTGAAGACGGCGGGCATCGAGGCGGTCTTCGTGTACGCCTACCCGCGCAAGTCTCGTCCCTTCTATACATTCCCCGCCGAGAACAACAGGACGAAGTCCTTCGACCTGCTCTTCCGGGGGCTGGAGGTGACCTCGGGCAGCGTGCGGATCAACAGCTATGACCTGCTGGTGGAGAACCTGAAGGCATTCGGGCTGAACCCCGAGGGGTTCTCCGACTACCTTTCGATCTTCAAGTACGGCTGCCCGCCGCACGGCGGGTTTGCGATCGGGCTGGAGCGGCTGACGCAGAAGATCCTGGGCCTGACCAGCGTCAAAGAAGCCACGCTGTTCCCGCGGGACAGGAAGAGAATCAGGCCGTAGCCCCGCCGCGGTACTCCGCGGAGTTGGAGGGCGAGGCCGAGCGAGCGCAGGGATGCCTTGGGCGGCAGCCGGCTGCGAAGCAGACGGTGGGAGCCTGCGGAAGCGAGCCCCGTAGCCCCGCCGCGGCTTGCGGCTCCTTGCGCGCATATTGTATATTGGTTGATATCGAATCGCATCTCGTGCGCGCAGACGCCGCAAGCTTGCGGCAGCGCCGCACGACCAGAAAAGGAGGAGGAAGATGAGGAACCTCGCGAGGATTATCGTGTTGCTGCTCGTCGTCGTGACGGCATCGACTGCCTTCGCGCAGAGCTCAATGCCTGCGGCCGGCAAGAACCTGATCATCGGCCTTGTAATGGTAGGGCCCTACAATGACCAGGGCTGGAGCCAGGCGAACTACGACGGCACGCAGTACGTGAAGGCCAAGGTCCCCGGTGTCGACTTTATCTACATCGACAAGGCCAACTCGGCGGACAGGCCGGGCACCACGGTCTCCCAGCTCGGCGAAAGCCTTGTCGCAAAGGGCGCGAAGCTCATCATCTTCAGCTCCGACGACATGGCGGACGAGGCGGTGAAGTTTGCCCAGGAGCATCCTGACATCTTCGTCATCATGACCTCGGGCAGCCAGGTGTGGAAGGACGGGAAGAACTACCAGGAGCTTCCCAACATGGTCAACATCATGGGCCGCATGGAATACGGCAAGATGATCGCGGGAGTCGCCGCCGCCATGACGACGCAGACAGGCCAGATCGGCTACCTCGGCCCGCTCATCAACGACGAGACGAGGCGCCTGGCCTCCTCTGTGTACCTGGGCGCCCGCTACGCGTGGGTGAACTATCTGAAGAAGGACCCGGCGAATCTGAAGTTCAAGGTCACCTGGATCGGCTTCTGGTTCAACATCCCCGGCTTCACCTCCGACCCGTCGCAGGTTGCCGATGACTTCTTCAACAGCGGCTATGACGTCGTCGTGTCGGGCATCGACACCCCCGAGGCCACCGTGGAAGCGGTGAAGCTCGCCGGGCAGGGCAAGAAGGTGTGGGCCATCCCCTACGATTATGCGAATGCCCTGGCAAAGGGACCGAACGTCACGCTGGGCGTTCCCTACTTCAACTGGGGTCCCGCGTACGCCACGGCCACCAAGGCCGCAATGGGCGGCACCTGGGTGTCCCACTTCGAGTGGAACTCCCCTGACTGGAAGAACATCAACCGCGCCGACACTTCTGCCGTCGGGTTCGCCAAGGGCAAGGCCCTCTCCCCCAAGGCGTCCTCCGCGGTCGACAAGTTCGTCGGTGAGCTGGCCAAGGGTCTGAACCTCTGGAAGGGCCCCCTCGACCTGCAGGACGGGACCGAGTACCTGGCCGCCGGAACGGCAGCCACCGACCAGCAGGTCTGGTACCTGCCCCAGCTCCTCAGCGGCATGGAAGGCCAGAGCGTTCCCAAGAAGTAAGCCGAACGGAAGAGGATTTACCGGGGGCGGGCCGGTTTCCGGCTCGCCCCTCCTTTTTCCAGGCTCACCACATGCTGATCGAGCTGCGCTCCATACAGAAGACATTCGGAGCCGTCATCGCGAACGCGGGGATCTCCCTCGCCGTTGCTCCTGCCACCATCCAGGGCATCCTCGGGGAAAACGGGGCCGGCAAGAGCACGCTGATGAAGATCCTCTCGGGATTCATTTTCCCCGACTCCGGGGAAATCTCCCTCGATGGGAAACCCGTCGTCATCAGCTCCCCCGCCGATGCCATACGGCTGGGCATCGGAATGCTCCACCAGGATCCGCTGGACTTTCCCCCCATGAGGCTCCTGGACAATTTCATCCTCGGAAGTCACGGAGGGCTTTTTCCCGACCGTGGGAAGGCGGCCCGCGAGTTCCGCGATCTTTCCGCCCAGTTCGGTTTCGGTCTGGACCCTGACGGCTGGGTGGATTCCCTCACCGTCGGCGAACGGCAGCAGCTTGAGATCCTGCGCCTCCTGTGGTTCGGCGCGCAGGTCCTGATCCTCGACGAGCCGACCACCGGCATCAGCCTGCCGCAGAAAGAGAAGCTTTTCGCAACCCTGAAGAGGCTCGCAGCCCAGGGCATGACGATGATCTTCGTCTCTCACAAGCTGGAAGACGTCGAGTCGCTGTGCACGCAGGTGGCCGTCCTGCGCCAGGGCGCGCTGGTGGGTACCGCCGCCCCTCCGTATGAGACGAAGGCCCTCGTGAAGATGATGTTCGGCAAGGAGGTCTCCATCGGCGGCCGCGCGGCGGCCGCGCCGGGCCCCTCGCTCCTGTGCATGAGCCGGGTCTCCCTCGAGGGGGCACGGCTGCAGCTTCGCGACGTGAACTTCCACGCGCGCGCCGGCGAGGTCATCGGGCTGGCCGGCATGGAGGGCTCGGGACAGTCGCTATTCCTGCAGGCCTGCGCCGGGCTGGTCCGTCCGGTCGAAGGGAAGATCGCCTTCGCCGCGCACGACCTCACGGGCCGCTCTCACCACCAGTACAAGAAGCTCGGGGTGGCGTACCTGCCCGCCGCGCGCCTGGAGCAGGGCCTGGTGCCCGGGCTGAGCCTGTCGGAGCACTTCGTTCTCTCCGAGCCGCATCGGGGAGTTTTCATCGACAAGCGCAGGGCTGCGGATGCGGCCGCGGAACGCATCTGCACCTACAACATCAAGGGGGCACCGTCCACCACCGTCGAATCACTGTCCGGCGGCAACCAGCAGCGCATGCTCCTGGCTCTCCTGCGGGAGCCCCTGTCCCTGGTCCTCCTGGAGCACCCGACGCGCGGGCTGGACATCGAGTCCACCCTCTACATCTGGGGCAAGCTGAGGGAGAGGTGCGCACAGGGCACCGCCATTGTCTTCATCTCGGCGGACCTCGACGAGGTGCTGCAGTACAGCGACCGCATCATCGTGTTCTTTGCCGGGCGGGTCTCCCCGCCGCTACGTGCCGAGGGGCTCGCGGTGGATGAGCTGGGTGCGCTGATCGGGGGCAAGGGCTGGGAGCGTTTCGCCGGGGAGGCAGCACACGGGTAGCAGGCGCGTGATGAATGCGCTCTTCCAGGCAGGCGCCGTCGTCATTGCGCTCCTGCTCACCACCGTCGTCCTGGTGGTCTCCAAGGCCCCGCCCCTTGCCGCTTTCGCGAACATCGTCCAGGGGGCCGTCGGGTCCTGGACGGAGATCGCGAACGTGCTCGTCTCCTGGGTGCCGCTGCTCCTGGCCACCGCCGGGCTTCTTCTCACTTTCACCGTCGGGCTGTGGAACATCGGCATCGAGGGGCAGATCACCTTCGGGGCGATCTTCACCACCTGGGCGCTGCGCACCCTGCTGGGAAGCGGCATCGATCCCACGATCATCATCACCCTGGCCATCATCGCCGGCATGGTGGGCGGCTCGCTCTGGGCCATGCTCGCCGGCGCGCTGAAGACATTCGGCGGGGTCAACGAGATCTTCGGCGGGCTGGGGCTGAACTTCGTGGCCGGCGCGCTGAACCTCTGGCTCATCTTCGGCCCGTGGAAGCGACCGGGCGTGGCCTCCATGTCGGGCACGGTCCCCTTCCCGCGCGCCCTGTGGCTTCCGACCCTCTCGGCGCAGTCGCGCCTTGCCCCCGCGGCGCTCCTGCTAGCGATTGCCGCCATCATCATCGTGTACTTCCTCATCCAGGGGACCCATTTCGGCCTGCGCCTGAAGGCGGTCGGCAGGAACGCGAACGCCGCCTACCTCCTTGGAGTGCCGACCTGGCAGCACATGATGGTCTCCTTTGCCCTGTGCGGGATCTTTGCCGGGCTTGCCGGCGCGGTGCAGGTGACCGCCGTATACCACCGCCTGATTCCCTCGATCTCCAGCGGGTACGGCTTTCTCGGCCTGATGGTAGGGATGCTGGTGAACTTCAAGGCGGCCCTTGCCGCTCCCGTGGCGCTGTTCTTTGCCGCCTTGAACGTGGGCAGCATCCAGCTTCCCATCATGCTGAAGCTCGACTCTTCCCTTGCCGGAGTATTACAGGGAACCCTGGTGCTGGTCGTGCTCCTGGCGCAGGGCGCCCGTCAGCGGTTGACGAGGAAGGTCAAATGAGCGCTGACATCCTCCTGGTCGGGCTGGCCGGGGTGCTCACCGCCGCCGCGCCGCTGCTCTTCGCCGTGATCGGTGAGACGATCTCCGAGCGGGCCGGCATCATCAACCTGTCGATGAACGGCACCATACTGTTGAGCGCGATGGGCGGCTTCGCGGTGGCCCTGGCGACCAACAACGTCGTGCTGGGCTTCCTGGCGGGGGCAGCCATCGGGGGAGTGGTGGCGCTGATCGTGGCCTTTGCGAGCATCACGCTGCGCCAGTCACAGGTTGCCGTCGGGTTCGTCCTCACCCTGCTCTGCCGCGACCTGTCGTACTTCCTCGGCAATCCCCTCATGGGCGTCACCGGGCCGCGCACCACCATCGCTCCCATTCCCCTGCTGCGCGACGTCCCCGTGCTGGGGGTCCTCCTGTTCCGGCAGGACGTGATGACCTACCTCAGCTTCCTGCTCATCGTGGCGGCGTGGCTTTTCATTTTCCGCACCCGCCCCGGTCTCATCCTGCGCGGCATAGGCGAGCGGCCCGCAGCGGCGTACGTGCGCGGGGCCAACGTCAACCGCCTGCGCTATCTCTATACCGTTGCCGGCGGCGCCATCGCCGGCCTGGCCGGACCCATCTATTCCCTCTCGGTGAAGGCGGGCTGGAATGGATCGATCTCCGGCCTGGACGGCATTGGGTGGATCGTGCTTGCGATAACGATCTTCGGCGGCTGGAACCCGTTCCGCGCCGCATTCGGCGCCTACCTGTTCTCCTTCCTCCAGTGGCTGGGCCTTGTCCTGCAGTCGGCGCTGCCCGGGGTGCCTTCCCAGGTCCTGCAGGTGGCGCCCTTCCCCTTGATGATCCTCACCCTCCTGCTGGTGAACGTCGGCAATGCCGAGTGGGTGGAGCGGACCCTCGCGCGCCTGCCCGAGCCGGCCCGCCGCGTGGTGGCGAAGCTGCTGCGCGCGCTGAACGCGACGCCCCCTGCCGCGCTGGGCACGCCCTTCGAGAAGGAATAGCCCGGCGGGATTTGACGCTCGGCAGTCTCCGCAATTAGGTTTGATTCAAGCGGAGGCGCCTGATGGATTACATACGGCTGGGAAAGACAGGGCTGAAGGTATCGAGGATCTGCCTGGGAACGATGACCTATGGTTCTCCCACGTGGAGAGACTGGGTCCTCGATGAAAAGGAGGCGCGTCCCTTTTTCAAGCGCGCCATCGAGCTGGGGATCAACTTCTTCGACACGGCCGATATCTATTCGCTGGGGGCAAGCGAGGAGGTGACCGGCCGTGCCCTTCGCGACATGGCGCGGCGCGACGAGGTGGTCGTGGCCACGAAGGTGTTCAACCGCATGGGGCCTGACCCCAACGCCGCCGGTCTTTCCCGCAAGCACATCATGACCGCCATCGATGCATCGCTGCGGCGGCTGGGCATGGACTACGTCGATCTCTACCAGATCCACCGATGGGATCCCGATACCCCCATCGAGGAAACCCTGGAGGCGCTGAACGATGTCGTTCGCGCCGGCAAGGCGCGCTACATCGGAGCCTCCAGCATGTATGCCTGGCAGTTCATGAAGGCGCTGGCACTGTCCGATGCGCACGGCTGGGCACGATTCGTCAGCATGCAGAACCATTACAACCTGGTGTACCGCGAGGAAGAGCGGGAGATGGTGCCGCTGTGCAGCGAGCAGGGAATCGGCATGATCCCCTGGAGCCCCCTGGCGCGCGGTTTCCTCGCCGGCAACCGCACGCAGGACAGGAAGGGGGAAACGACGCGCAGCAAGTCCGACGAGTTCGCCCACAGGATGTACTACCAGGGTGATGACTTTTCCGTGGTGGACTGTGTGAAAGCCGTTGCCTCGGCAATAGGAAAGACCATGCCGCAGGTTGCCCTTTCATGGATGCTCTCGAAGCCCTTTATTACTGCCCCGATCGTCGGCGCCAGCAAGCTGCCGCATCTCGAGCAGGCGGTGGAAGCGCTTTCGATCAAACTCTCAGCCGAGCAGATCAAAGCCCTGGAGGAGCCCTACCGGCCGCACCCGGTCATGGGTCATTGATGTTGATGGGCCATTGATTGACAGGGCGGCATCGGGCGTGCTTCGCTTCAGCCGCGCATGTCACCGATCGATTTCACAGCCGCGGCGCGGGACTGCATTGCGCATACCGACAGCCTGCTGAGAGCCCACGGCCCGCGGCTGACCGGCTTCCCGGCCTGCGCCGCCGCGGCGCAGGACCTGGCATCAGAGCTGCGCGGTTTCGCAGATTCGGTGAGCACTGACGAGTTTCCCGTCTACCCCGGGGTGTTTTACGCCTACACGAAAGTCCTTCCAGTGGTCTATGCGGCGGGCCTGGTCGTTCTCTTGCTGTTCCCCCGATTCTCTCTCCTGCCCGCCATTGCCCTGTGCGCAGGGATTGTCCTGATGCTGTTCCAGTTCGCCTGCTACATTCACGTCGGTGACAGGCTCTTCCGCCGAAGGACAGGCTGCAATGTCGAGGGGATCGTCGAGCCTGCCGGCGCTGTCGAACGCGAGCTGATCATTTCGGGCCACCACGACAGCGCGCCGGTGGCACGCATCTTTTCCAGCCCGTTCCGCAGGCTCTACGCCCTGGCGATTTTCGTCCCGTATGTCTTTTTCCTCGTCGAGCTGGTCATCCTCATCTCCCGCGGCCTTGGCGCGGGTGGCGCACCGTGGGAGGCTCTTTTTCTCATCGTGGGGATCCCTTTTGCCGCTGGGTACTTCTGCATGGTTGCCCTGCGAACGGGCAGCCCGGGGGCCGGGGACAACCTCGTGTCCTCGGTACTGGCAGTGCGCCTTGGCAGGGAGATCGCGCAGCGCAAGGGCGAGCTCCTGCGCGGCACGCGGCTTCGCATCGTCAGCTTCGACGCGGAAGAGGCAGGGCTGCGCGGCGCCGCGGCCTACATGCGCCGGCGGGCCGCCGCGCCCGCGCTGCCCTGCGTCCACCTGAACCTCGATTCGCTCTACAACCTGCAGGACCTGCAGGTTCTCACCAGCGACATCAACGGCAGCGTGCCGCTTTCCCGCACGATGGTCGATCAGCTCCTCTCCTGCGCCGAGGAGAGTGGCGTTCCCCTGCGGCGCTTCGGCATGATTTTCGGCGCGGGAGGGACCGACGCCGCGGAAAGCGCGCGCATCGGCATGCCTTCCACCACGCTGATTGCCATGCCGACGAATGTATTTCGGAAAAATCTCGTCTACCACACCCCGCGGGACACCGTGGAGCACATCGCGCCCGCGGTCGTCGAGGCCTGCATGCGGATTGCCGTTGCCTATCTTCGCCGGCTGGACTCGGGAGCGGCGCTTCCCGCCCCGGGACGCTGACGCCAGACGCCGCAGCGGGCCAAGGGGCTCCGTGCCGGACCCTGCCTTCTTACTTCTCCTGGAGCACCCTGATGATCGTGAAGCCTTTTACATCGATGAGGCCCATGTCAGAGAGCCGCAGCTCCGGGATGACCACGAGTCCCAGCAGGCTCAGCTGCATGTTGGGGTTGTTCAGCCTGCACCCGCACTCGCGGAAACCCGACAGGACCGCGCCCGCCGCCCGTGCCACTACCGGCGCCTGCTGATCCGACATCAGTCCCGCAATCGGAAGGGCGACCCTGCCGATCACCTTCCCATCCTTGACGACGACCTGTCCCCCGCCGCAGGAGGCAAGCTCGTTCGCCGCCTGCGCCATGCACTCGTCGTCGGTCCCCGCCACGAGCATCTGGTGGCAGTCATGCGCCACGGTGGTGGCAACGGCGCACCGGCCGGTGAACCCGAAGCCCTGCACGAGCCCCACCTGCGTCCTGCCGGAGGCGTGGTGACGGTCAAGCAGCGCGAGCTTGGCAATGTCCCGGCCCGGGTCCGCGTGTACCTGCTCGTCAGCCACGGCAACGTCCAGGAGCAGGTGCCGGGTAGGCGCCTGGTTCTCAATGACGCCGATCACGTGCGCCTTTGCCCCGGAGCCGAAGCCGCGGGCTTCCAGCAGGAAGTCCGCCGGGGTCACCCGGCGGCGCAGGTGGACCGTGTTCATGGCCCACGGGGGATAGCTAATCCCGGCCAGCTCCAGCAGGAGCTTCCCCTTTTCGGCAGCCACCCTGCCGCGGGCAATCACGGTGTCAGCCCTGAAATCGCGCAGATCATCGACGAGCAGGATATCGGCGTAGCGGCCAGGCGCTATCTGCCCCATGTCGCGGCTGACGCCGAAATACTCTGCGGTGTTGATGCTCGCCATCTGCAGGGCCGCCATGGGCGCCAGCCCCTCGCTGATGGCATGGCGAACGACGCGGTCCATGTGCCCCTCGTCGACCAGGGTTTCCGAGTGAGAGTCATCGGTGCAGAGGATGAAATGGCGCGGGTCCATGCCCTCCCGGGTCACGGCGGGGGCCTGGGCCGCCACGTCCAGCCACGCCGAGCCGTAGCGCAGCATCACCCGCATACCCTGGCGGATGCGGGCCTGCGCGTCCACCAGGCGCGTTCCCTCGTGGTCGTCCTGGGGCCCGCCGGCAACGTAGCCGTGGAATGGCAGCCCCAGGTCCAGGGACGCGTAGTGCCCGCCGATGACCTTGTCGGCCTGCCGCGTGGCCGACATCTCCGCGTGCACCTTGTCGTTGCCCGAGCAGACGCCGGGAAAGTTCATCATCTCCCCCAGCCCGATGATGCCCGGCCAGGTGAGGGCTTCCTCCACTTCGCTGGGTCCGATCACCGCCCCGGGGGTCTCAAGCCCCGGTGCTGAGGGCACGCAGCTGGGAACCTGGACGAAGACGTGGATGGGCTGCTGCGCCGCCTCATCCACCATGAGGCGCACCCCGCGCAGTCCCAGGACGTTGGCGATCTCGTGCGGGTCGATGAACATGCCGGTGGTCCCGTGGGGAATGACGGCGCGCACGAACTCGGTCACGGTGAGCATGCCGGATTCCACGTGCATGTGTCCGTCGATGAGCCCGGGCACCAGGTGCATGCCGGCAGCCTCGATGAGGAGCGTCTCCGCCCCGATGCAATGCCGGGCGTCCTCTCCCACGTAGGCGATGCGATGACCGGCAATCGCCACGTCGATATGCGGGATGATTTCCCCCGACTGCACGCATACCCACCGGCCGTCCCTGATGACGATGTCGGCGGGCTTGCGTCCCATGGCCACATCGACGAGCTTGCGGGAATCCTTCAGCCAGAATGTTTCCATTCC